>JAXKWB010000091.1:0-7707 GCA_036172385.1 Halanaerobiales bacterium
CCTCTAAAGATTAATAAACCACCTAAAGTAACAATAAAAGAAGGCACTTTTCTGTAAGCAGTCCACCAACCATTCCATAAACCTAAAATTAAACCTAATAAAAGTGTTAGCCCGATTGAAAAAACTGGATTCATCCCCTGCCAGACATCTAAGATAGCTACTACTCCACCTGCTAGTCCTACCAGAGATCCAACTGAAAGATCAATGTGACCCATAATAATAACCATCACCATTC
This sequence comes from Halanaerobiales bacterium, assembly GCA_036172385.1. Classification (GTDB taxonomy): domain Bacteria; phylum Bacillota; class Halanaerobiia; order Halanaerobiales; family Halanaerobiaceae; genus Halanaerobium. The sequence continues at coordinate 236 of JAXKWB010000091.1, forward strand.
CAATTGCCAGCAGTGATGTAAATACAGACTGTCTAAATAAATTTGAAATATTTCTGGCTGTTAAAAAATCTCCTCCTGTTGTAAAAGAAAAAATAATCCAGATTGAGACAAGAGCAATAATCATCATATAAGTTCTAAAGTCCAGTTTTATTTTTTTATTATTAGCCATTCATTTCTCCTCCTGTTGCATAAACCATAATTTCTTCCTGACTGATATCCTTATTTCTGTTATCAAACTCTTTGGTGATTTTTCCTTCATGCATGACAATAATCCGGTCACTCATCCCCAATATTTCTGGCAATTCTGAAGAAATCATTATTATTCCCATTTGTTCTTCAGCAAAATTATTCATCAGCTCATAAATTTCCTGTTTGGCACCAACATCAATTCCTCGTGTTGGCTCATCCATAATCAAAACTCTGGGAGTTTTTAAAAGATTTTTAGCCAGAATTACTTTCTGCTGATTACCTCCACTTAAGTTAACAATCTTTGTATTTAAAGATGCCGTTTTAACATTTAATTTATCTACCAGTTCAGAAGTCTTTGAAATCTCTTCATTTTCGTCTATAACTAAAAAATTCTTAAATTTTTCTAAAAATGAAATTGAAATATTTTCTTTAACACTCATTGGAGGTATAATACCAAACTTTTTTCTATCTTCTGAGATAAGTGCAATTCCTTTGTGTAAAGCTTCTTTTGGAGACCGAACATCTACCTCTTCCTTATCTAAATAAATATCTCCTTTTTTGTTTCCCGGTAAATAGCCAAAAAGTGTATTAGCAACTTCTGTTCTTCCAGCACCAATTAGACCAAAAATACCTAAAATTTCTCCCTCAGCCAGCTCAAATGAAATATTTTCTAAAATCTGATCTCCCTGATAATCCCACAAATTCAAATTATCAATTTTTAAAATTTCTTTACCTGCTGTGTTATTTCTATCAGGAAACATCTGCTCAATTGAGCGCCCAACCATCATTTTAACTACTTTTCTTTCATTTAAATTCTCTTTAATATCCCCACCAATATATTCCCCATCTCTTAAAACAGAAATATAATCAGCAATCTCAAAGACTTCATTTAATTTGTGAGAAATATAGATACAGGTTACCCCTTCAGATTTCAAATCATGTAGAATTTCCATTAACAAATCTACTTCATTATCTGTAAGAGAGGCGGTAGGCTCATCCAGAATTAACAGTCTCGAATTTTTAGCCAGAGCTTTTGCAATTTCAATTAACTGCTGTTTCCCAACTCCAAGCTGCCCGACTTTAGTTGTTGGTTTAACCCCTTCTAACTTCATCTTTTTGATCCATTTGTTTGTCTGATCATACATTTCATTCCAGTCTATATATCCATTTTTAGCAATTTCATTACCCATAAAAATATTTTCTGCTACATTCATTTCTTCAAATAGTGTTAATTCCTGATGAATAACTGCAATTCCATTTGCTTCAGCCTGATGAATATTTTCAAATTCTTTTTTTTCTCCTTCAAGAATAATTTGCCCTTCATAACTTCCAGCAGGATAAACACCACTTAGAACTTTGATTAATGTTGATTTACCTGCTCCATTTTCTCCACAAAGAGCGTGAATCTGATTCTTTTTGACCTGAAAAGATACTTTGTCTAGTGCTCTAACTCCAGGAAAATCTTTTATAATATTTTTAGTTTCTAATAAAACTTCTTCCAAATTATTCAACTCCTTTCAGAAAGGAAATAAAAAGGGGCAAATTAATGCCCCAATTTTATAATTATTGTTCTGGCCATTCAGATTTTGGTACATTTTTATATACTTCTTCCATCTCATGGAATCCATCTGCAATTACGGTCTCCACCATATTGCCTTCATGGACCTGAATCGGTGTTAGTAAAACTGAAGGTACATCATATTCACCATTATTTATTGCTCCATTGGTTTCTACTTCTTCATCATTGGCCATTTTTACTGCAATTTCTGCACCGCGAGTAGCAAGATCCTGAATAGGTTTATAAATTGTCATTGTCTGGGTTCCTTCAACAACTCTCTGACAGGCAGCAAGGTCTGCATCCTGTCCAGAAACTAAGACTTCTCCGGCAAGTCCCTGTTCGGCTAATGCCTGGATAGCTCCACCAGCAGTACTATCATTGGAGGCTACAATAACATCAATGTTATTATTATTAGCTGTTAGAGCATTCTCAACAATACTTAAGGCTTCCTGAGGCAGCCAGTCTTTTGCCCACTGGTCACCAACAATATTTATTTTACCTTCGTCAATATAGGGCTGTAAAATATTCATCTGACCCTGGCGGAATAATTTTGCATTGTTATCGGTTGGTGATCCACCCAGTAAAAAATAGTTTCCTGTGGGCTGTCTTTCAACTAAGAATTCGGCCTGTAACTCTCCTACTCTAACATTATCAAAAGAGAGATAATAATCAACTTTTGAATCCATCAGCATTCTGTCATAGGCAAGTACCGGTACATCATTTGCATGAGCTTCTCTAACAATACTACCCATGATTTTCCCATTATGAGGGACAACAACCAGAACATCGATTCCCTGTGTAATTAAATTTTCTGCCTGTGACATCTGCACCATATCATCACCATTAGCAGACTGAACAAGTACTTTTGCTCCCATTTCTTCTGCTTTTTCTACAAAAATATCACGGTCGTGCTGCCATCTTTCCAGTCTTAAATTATCCATTGATAAACCGATTACCAGTTGATCATCCTGAGCCATTACCCCAAAAGAACCTAAAAATAATAATACTAATAATATTGAAATAATAATACTTTTTCGCATTAAATTAATCCCCCTTAAATTTTTATGAAATTAAAAATAAAAACTAAAAATTAGCTATCTTTATTAATTTGCACCTCCTTTAATTTAAGATTTAATTTAAGTGTTAAATTAACCCTATAATTATATCTTTCTACATGATTCGTCAAATTCCTGCAATTAATTGCATTTTTTTTCAAAATGTTTTGTTGATCAGAAGGCAGAGTCAACATTATTTAATTCTGACTTCAGTAAAATAATCTCTTTCCGCTGTTAATTCAATTTTGTCACCTTTTAACTCTATAAGCTCTTCCAGTCTAATGTCAGTTGAGGAACTACCAAGCATTATTTCGAATTCACCAGGCTCAACAACCAGATTCATATCTTTATTATAAAATGCCAGCTGTTCAGCTTTTAATTTGAATTCAACAGTTTTGGCCTCTCCTGCTTTGAGTTCAATCCGCTTAAAGCCTTTAAGTGACTTAATCGGTCTGGTTAAAGATGCAATCCTGTCATGAATATATAATTGAACTACCTCTGCTCCATCAACCTGACCGGTATTTTTAATCTCTGCCTTGATTGTAATTGTTTTATTACCTTCAAATTCTTTTGGACTTATTTCCAGATTCGAATATTCAAATTCCGTATAACTTAAGCCATAACCAAATGGGTATAAAGGTCTGTTGCCAGTAAATACATAGTCCCGGTAATGAGACATATGGCGGCGATTATAATGAATTGGTGTCTGTCCTACATTTTTTGGAATTGAAACCGGAAGTTTTCCGGCAGGATTATAATCTCCAAATAATACATCTGCTGCACCATTTCCACCTTCTTCGCCCGGCAGCCAGGCTTCTAAAATAGCATCAGCATTTTCTGCAGTCCATTCAATTGATAAAGGTCTTCCGTTAACAAGTATTACCACAACTGGAGTACCTGTTTTTACAATCTCTTTAATTAATTCTTTCTGCACTCCCGGTAAATCGAGGGAAGTACGATCATGATGTTCGCCGGTGGTATCAGTAGTATCCTGTAATTCACTTGCAAAACCTCCACCTTCAAAATCTACCGTTTCATCTTCAGTACTCTCATTCTCTCCCATTCCGGATAGTCCTGATTTACCTCCAACAACAACCAGAGCAACTTCAGACTCTTTAGCGGCCATCACTGCTTCAGCAAAACCTTCTTTATTTTGATCCATTATGCCACAACCATCAGCATAGTTAATTTTTGTCTGTTCAGCTATTTTAGACTTAATTCCATCCAGGATACTTATCACTTCTACTGCATCTTCCTTACTGTCCACATGAGCACTGTAAGCATAATCACCAAGTAAATTGCGGGTACTGTCAGCCGAAGGTCCAATTACAGCCAGTGAAGATAGCTCTTTTGATAAAGGTAGTAAGTCATTTTCATTTTTTAATAAAACCATAGATTTTCTGGCTGATTCCCGGGCCAGCTCTCTCTGTTCTTCTGTTTCAAATAAATCTTTAATTTTATCTAATTCGACATAGCGCTGATCAAAGGCATTGACTTTAAACTTATAGCGCAGGTGTCTTCTCACTGACTGATCAATAACAGCCTCTGAAATCAAACCGTCATTTACTGCATCAATAAGTTTCTGTCCATAACATTCAGTTTCCGGCAGCTCTATATCAAGGCCGGCCTCTAAAGCTTTAATTCCTGCTTCCTGCATTGAACAGGCAACTTTATGTTCATTATGCAGCATTTTAATACTCCAGTAATCAGAAACCACAACCCCGTCAAAACCCCATTCTCCTCTTAAGATATCAGTTAATAATTCTCGGGAAGAAGCACAGGGAATGCCGTCAATATCGTGGTAGGCATTCATCACTGAGCCGGCGTTTGCAGTTTTAATTGCGGCTTCAAAGGGAAATAAAAAGCTTTCCCTGAGTTCTCTTTCTGAAATATTTACCGGTGCGTGATTGCGTCCACCTTCTGAATAACTGTGTCCGGCAAAATGTTTAAGTGTTGCTACAATTCCTTCTGATAATTTATCCCCCTGAAGGCCTTTAACATAAGCTGTTACCATTTCTGCTGCCAGATAGGGATCTTCTCCAAAAGTCTCTTCTACCCTACCCCAGCGTAGATCCCGGGCCACATCTGCAACCGGTGATAAAGCCAGATGAGCACCAATTGAGCGCAGCTGTTTTCTGATCACATCAGTCTGTTTTTGCAGCAGTTCAGGTTCCCAGCTGCTGGCAACTCCAATTGACTGAGGAAAAGTTGTTCCACCTTTACCCATATAACCGCTCAAACATTCTTCGTGAACAATTGCTGGAATTCCAAGCCGGGTATTCTCAGCAATATATTTCTGCATCTTATTTGCTGCCTCTGCTGCAGCTTCCGGTTCCAGGGCACTGGCACCGGCAATTCTTGTGATCTGACCGATTCCACTTTTTAAATATTTAGCTGCTTTCTCTTCTGAAAACTTGCCATTTTCTAAAATTTTATCAGGACCAATTGATCCCAGCTGAGCAACTTTTTCTGCTAAAGTCATTTCTGCTAATAAGTTATCCACTTTTTCTTCTAATGAATAATCATCTAAATTAAACTCTGCCATTAATTATCTCTCCTTCATCTTTAAAATATTATCTATTTTTTTATCCTTTTAACGCTCCAGCTGTCATTCCTTTAATAATATGCTCCTGTAAGAAAACATAAAGAATTATCAGAGGTAAAACTGATAAGAAAAGAGCTGTTAGAGTTAAAGGAATATTGATTCCATGCTGGCCCTGGAATTCAAATAAGCCAAGGGTCAAAATTCTTTTACTCGGACTTGAGGTTAAAACAAGAGCATAGGCAAACTGGTTCCAGAGCAAAGTTAGATTATAAATAGCAACTGTAGCAACTGCTGGTTTAACTAAAGGTAAAATTATATCTTTGAAAATCCTGAACCTGCTTGCTCCATCTATAATTGCTGCTTCTTCCAGTTCATAGGGAATATCACTAATAAAACCTGTTAAAATAAAGATTGAAATAGGAAGACTAAAAGCAACATAGGGGCCAATAAGAGCTGAAAGTCTATCATATAAGCCCATTGAGAGTGTTATCTTATAAATAGGAATTAATGTTGAATGTATAGGAATCATCATTCCAGCTAAAAATAAAATGTAGACAAGTTTATTAAATTTAAAGTCTATTCTCGAAATTGCATAGCTGGCCAGTGCGGAAACAAGAATAATAATTGCAACAGATATAAAACAAACTATAATACTATTTATAAAATAAATATAAAATCCTGATTCCATAACATCAATGTAGTTTTGAAGAGTAAATTGTTCCGGTAGAGCCCAGACTGGATTTCTAAAGAATTCCATCCTGATCTTAAAGCTGTTCTGAACTAAAAAAACAAGAGGGTAACCTGTTATTACTAACCAGACCAACAAAAACAAATAAATAACTAACTGTTTTATTTTATTAATCATTATTTTTCACCTAATTCCTGACATCTTTTTTACTGAATCGTAAAAATACCACTGATACAATAAGCGCAACTAAAAATAAGGCTACAGAAATTGTACTACCATAACCCATATTCATTTCTGTAAAGGATTTAGAATAAAGATAGGTAGCCATTAATTCAGAAGCGTGATTTGGCCCTCCACCTGTTAAAGCAAAAATCATGGCAAAATATTTAAGCGAACCAACAATAATCAAAACAGAAGCATTAACCACCGTTGATCTTAACATTGGTAAAGTAACAAAGAAAAAGCTCTGGAGATTACTGGCTCCATCAATTTCGGCTGCTTCATATAACTGTTCTGGTATATTGGAAATACCAGCCATAAAAATAATCATATAAAGCGGTATAAAACGCCACTGAATTGGTGCTGCCACAGAATAAAAGGCAATATCAGGATTTCCCAGCCAGCTGCGTGTTAACTCTTCTAACCCAACTAAATTTAAAACTCCATTAATTAAACCAAAAGTAGGATCGTACATATAACGCCAGAGAAATGCTACTGCAATTGAGGATAATAACATCGGAACAAAATATATTGTTTTAAAGAAATCGGCACCCTTAATTTTACGAGTTAATAATACTGCTAAAAATAGAGCAATCGGTATCTGGACTATCAGAGATATTGCTACAAGTTTAAAGTTATTGGCCATCGAAGACCAGAATATTGGATCATTCAATAATTCTGCCCAGTTTTCCAGACCTAAAAATTTCATTGCCCCTATACCATCCCATTCAAAAAATGAATAATAGGCAGAAAGTGGAATGGGAATAATTAAATAAACCAGTGAAAAAAGAACTGCCGGCAGTAAAAATAATGCTGCAATAAAATATTTATTATTCATTAAATCTTTTTTATTCATTAATTATACACCTCTCAAATTAGAGCAGAGAGGAAAAATTCCTCTCTGCTTATTAATTCTAGTTTTATTACTTTATTCACCGTAATATTCTTTGGCAGCTGCTTCCATCTTATTTGCTGCTTCTTCTGGAGTCATTTCCAAACCAAATAAGGCCTGAGTTGTGTTTAAATGAACCTGTGCCAGTTCCAGTGGTAATGTTTGATCATACCAGAGCTGAATATGGTTTGCTTTCTGACTTGTATTATAAATTTTCTTCATTATTGGATCCTCAATTTTGTCACCAACACCTCTAAATGGAGGAACATTTCCGATTGCAATTAATTTTTCTCCCATTTTAGAATCAGTTAAATAATGTAAGAACT
>JAXKWB010000092.1:0-6436 GCA_036172385.1 Halanaerobiales bacterium
CTACTGAAGCTGAAATAAAAAATACAGCACGATTAAATAAAAATTTATACCAGACAAAACCCAATTTTTGACTTTTTAATTCAATAGTACCAATTGCAGCTATTACACCAACCCAGAATGGGTTTAAAGTAAAAAAGGCAGTTGCAAGAACCGGCAAATTCATTGAAGTAGTAATATCAGTAATGGAATTAAAAAACATGCTAAAATTACTAATAAACACTAGCGTAATTAATAAAAAAGATAAATTCAATAAATCTATATCAAAAGCAGAATTATTAAATAATATTAAAAATAGTATTATAAAACTTATATGTATAAAAATTAAATATAACTTTAACTTTTTATTCATAGTTTACACCTCCTAAATACAAAAAATAATCTGACAGCAAAAGTAATAAGTTTAAATCTTTACCATCTACTGGATTCAGCTAATACAGAAATAGCTGTACCAAATGTAATTAAAGCAGTTGTAATAGCAATATAAAGCTTTTTCATTAAGATTCAGCTCCCTTCGTTTTTGGTATTTCTAAGCTCATTTACGAAGGTAAGCTAGGCTCATTTTTTTAAGCTAGTCTCTTTCTGCTGTCAGATTACTATTTAATATAATTCAATGTTTTTGACAAAAGTCCTCTTTTTTAGAGAAAAAAAGTACTATAATACCCTAATTCATTAGTTTTGCCGGTGGTTTTTAATATAATCAAACAATTCGCAGAAAAAATAACAAAAATCGACAGGTAAACGGTAGCTTCACATTTACCTGCCGATTTATATCTAAATATTTGGCTGAGTCATTTTTTTAGGATCTACATACTTTTCAAATTCCTCAGTACTCAAATAGCCAAGACTAACTGCCGCTTTTTTTAGACTGAGATCTTCTTTAAATGCTTTTTGAGCGATTTCTGCAGCTTTGTCATAACCAATTACAGGATTGAGGGCTGTAACCAGCATTAAACACTGTTCCAGGTAGTTTTCTATCTGTTCCCTGTCTGGCTCAATTCCACTCAGGCAGCGCTGATTATAAGAACTTACTGCATCTCCCAGCAGTCTGATTGACTGCAGTATATTATAGATAATCAGCGGTTTGCTTACATTAAGCTGAAAATTACCGCTGCCTCCCCCAATATTGACAGCAGTATCATTGGCCATCACCTGAGCTGCAGCCTGAAATAGGGCTTCAGCCTGGGTTGGATTAACCTTACCCGGCATAATCGAACTTCCCGGTTCATTTTTAGGAACTTTAAGCTCTCCAATTCCACAGCGGGGCCCGGAAGCAAGCCAGCGGGTATCATTGGCCAGCTTCATTAAAAACGAAGCTGCTGTTTTCAAAACCCCACTTAAATTAACAAAACTATCGTGAGCTGCAATCCCGGCAGATTTATTAGCTGCAGCTCTAAAATTTTTATCAGTTTCTAAATTTATGTATTTAACTGCCAGCTTATCAAATCCGGCTTTAGTATTTAAACCTGTTCCCACAGCCGTTCCACCCAGCGGCAGCTTTTTTAAATACTTAAGGCTGTCTCCAAGCATCTCAATTATATCCTCCAGCTGAGCTGCAAAGGCTGCAAATTCCTGGCCCAGAGTAATTGGAGTGGCATCCATCAGATGAGTTCTTCCCACCTTGACAAGTTCCTTATATTTTTCTGCTTTTTCTTCTAATGCACTCTTTAAATCAGCAAAAATTGGCAGCAGAAAATCCTCTACTTTAATAACAGCTGCCAGAGCCATTGCAGTTGGAAATGTATCATTTGAGGATTGAGACATATTAACATCATCATTGGGGTGGACCGGCTTTTTGCTGCCCAGTTCTTCTCCTGCCAGCTGCGAAATTCTATTTGCCAGAACTTCATTGACATTCATATTTGTCTGAGTTCCAGAACCAGTCTGCCAGAGAGAAATAGGAAAATGCTGATCAAGCTCTCCTGCAATTAATTCTTCAGCTGCTCTTAATATATAATCTCTTCTGGCCCTGCTAATTAAGCCCTGTTCATGATTTGCCAGCACAGCCGCTTTTTTGACAATTCCGTAAGCTCTAATTATTGCAACCGGCATTTTTTCTTCTCCGATTGGAAAATTTTCTACAGCCCTTGCAGTCTGGGCACCATATAGTTTGTCAGCAGGCACCTTAACTTCCCCGAGGCTATCTTCTTCTAAACGATAATCCATCTGACACCTCCAATAAATGTTTTAAGACTATGAATTCAAATTGCTCTCAATAAAATATAAAATTAAAAGTTATACATAAACATTATCTTCTTTTTCATCTGTATCAGAATCTTCCAGTTTTTCTTCCTGTTCTTCCAGCTCTTCCAATTCCTTCATTACCTGCTTTTCTTTTTCCACATCTATTTTGTAAAGTTCAACTTCCAGTTCTTCCGGATTTTTATTTAAATCTTCGCTTTTTTTGGCTGAAGTTCTGGCCGCAGTATTTTCTTCCTTTTCTGATCTGTTTTCAGCAGGAGCAGCACTATCTCCAATTAGAGATGCCGTCCACTTGCCACAGCGGTCACCGGTAACAGCAATTATTTTGCCATCAGCTATAACTTTGATTACTTCACAGTTGTTGGCACAGTCTTCACACTCAAAACTTGTTGTTTCAAACTCCTGTTTAGTTAGATCAAAACCTCTAAAACTGCTTTCCTGACCACTTCTTTTTACATCTCTTTTGGCCAGCATGGCAATTCCAATTGCTCCCATCACATCGTGATGTTCAGGTACAATTACTTCCGCTCCAATCTCCTCTTCAAAGGCGGCTTTAATCCCGATATTAGCTGCCACTCCACCCTGAAAAATATACTCTCCTTCTAAGACTCGATTCCGGACCAGGTTATTCATGTAGTTTCTGACCAGGGCCTCTGAGAGACCATTGATGATTTCAGGTTTAGTAAATCCATACTGCTGTTTTGAAATCATATCAGATTCAGCAAAAACCGTGCAGCGGCCTGCTATTCTGACATCCCGATCAGCTTCTAAGGCCAGTTCCCCAAATTCTTCAATCGGGACTCCCAGTCTTTCTGCCTGGTGATCCAGAAAAGAACCTGTCCCGGCTGCACAGACAGTGTTCATCGCAAAATCAACTGCAATTCCATCTTCAACAATAATTAGTTTGGAGTCCTGACCTCCGATTTCAAAAATAGTTCCGGCTTCAGGATGATAGTAAGTGGAGGCCCGGGCATGAGCGGTAATCTCATTTTTAACTGTATCTGCACCCAGCACATAGGCAATTAACTGGCGTCCGCTGCCAGTAACCCCAACTCCACTAATCTTATAATCATCAAGCTCAATTTCTTCTTTAAATTTAGCTAAGCCCTCTTTAACCAGCTCTATGGGATTACCTGAGTTGCGGGTGTAAAGTTTAAAAGCAAGTTCGTTTTCTTCATCGATAGCAACAATATTAATACTAACTGAACCGATATCTACACCCAGATAAAGATTTGTCATCTATAAAACCTCCCTGTAGTCTTTTTCCTTTATCATATCCAGAAATGCTTCCACCCTGGTCAGAACATTTGCATCAGCAGTCTGCTCATCTATAGTAATACTTAAAACTGGTATCTCATATTTTTCTGACAGATCATCTGCCACACTCTGAGATACAAGTTCCGGCAGACAGCCAAAAGGTTTAAGATGAATTATCCCATTAAAGCCTTTTTCCTTAAAATCAATGGCATGCCCCATATTACTTTGAGCATGGCCGCCAATTCCAACTTCTATAAATTCTTCTCCCTTTTCCTTAATTTTCTCTAAATCTTTGCCGGTAAAGGGAAAGATGTTTTCTCTAATCCAGTCCGTCAAATACTGGGAACGTTCAACCTCAAAACCAAAACGATTTACCTTTTCTTCAATCTGGTTGTTAATTGACTGCTCCAGCACAACGTAAATTTCACCGATGATTCCAATTCTATAGCGCTCATCGGCAGCCGGGATTGAATCTTCAAATTCTGCCAGTTTATTTAAATATTTATTTTTAATTTCCTTAATCTCTGCAGTGGTTTGAATTTGATGAAATTCTTCCTGAGCCTTGATCCAGAGCTTATTAATTGTTCCCTGATCATTATAGGCTCTTAAAATCTCTATCTTTTTTTCAATTTGATCCAGAGCTTTTGTCAGCTGATAAACAGTTTTGATTACTCGAGCGACCTGCAGCCAGGAACTGTTCCCCTTTAATCTTTTTACAACCTCATAAAAATATTTATAATCATCATGAGGAGAATCGATAACGATAATTTCCACATCATAACCTAAATCCTGAAGAATCTTTTTATGCACTTCACCATAATAACCGGCCCGACAGGGGCCGTGCCCTCCACTGGTAATCAGGGTATCTACCCCTTTTTCCATCAGCTTTAAATAGATACCGGTAATCACTTTAAAAGGAAAACAGGCAAATTCGGGGCTGTATTTTACCCCCAGATCAATGATCTCTTTATTGGGTCTTGGCGGCATTACAACATCATGACCCAAAAGTTCTAAAAGCTTTTTATATACTATTGTAGGTCCCATATAAGGAAAAGATAATCTCATTTTATTTATTCTCCTTTTTTAGCCGCAGCAGATCGATAAAAGCTTCAATTCTGGTTATAATATGGCTTTCTCCTGTCTGTTCATCAATTCTTAAAGTCATAAAAGCTTTATCATATTCTTTGGCATCAACATCTAAAATCTGACCCAGGATTGAATCAGGGCCACAGCCAAAAGCAGTCAGATGAATCACTCCATCTATTTGATCATTTTTAAAATAGTGCTCGGCTGCTCCATAGAGTTTATTTGTAAACTCCCAGAACATCGGCTTACGCGGCTTTGCTAACTCTTTTTCTATAATTTCCACTGCTACCATCGAAAATGTGTGGACTCTAACCCCCATTTCCTTTAGCTTGTTCAGAATATCCATATTTAGGTATTGATCAGAAAAATTATAGACATAGCCGATCACAGCAATATCAACAACTTCTTCATTTTCAGGGGTTACTATATCTTTTCTCTGGCTTTGAGGTAGTTGTTTCTCATTTTCAAATTTAGAAATTAATTTTTCCAGCCCTTCTAAATCATCAAGCCTGGAAAAATCATTGATTAAATACCCCTGATAAAGCAAATTTCTATACCGCTGCCAGAAACTAGAGGCTTCTCTTAAAGCCTTTTTCATTTCTTTTTTCGGAATAGAAAAAGTTTCTGCCAGCTGCTGATGATTGGCAAATTGTGCTATATCATCACTCTTTGAATCAATCTGGTCAGCAATTATTTCCGCTTCCAGTCCTGGTAAAGAATGTTTGACCATATCCGGTAAGCCAATAATTTTAGGACAGAAAACTACATCCTTGCGGATTGAGTGAAATCGCGGCAGAAAAATATAATCTACATTTTTTTGATCCAGATTTAAAACATGGCCAATCATAACTTTAATGGGAACACAGATTTCTGACAATGATTTTTTTACTCCTTTATCCAGCAGTTCCCGGGATGTATTATCAGAAATAACAGACTCTAAATTCAGTTCGTCAAAAAGCCTGAGCCAGAAAGGAAAATAATAATAATAGAGCAGAGCTCTGGGGATCCCAATTTTTCTTTTTCTCATATCTCAATGCCTCCAAAACTTATCAGAAAATTATTTTCAATTTATAAATATTTTATAGCAAATCTATAAAAAATGCAAAAAATTTTAGCTGCTGTGTCCCAGTGATCTGGACATTTTTTGAGAATATTCTACTACCAGTTCTGCCAGTTCATTCATTCTGGACTCAGTCATTCTGGTCATCGGAGCAGAAATACTGAAAGCAGCTACTACCTTACCCTGATGATTAAAAATTGGACCAGCAATACAGCGGATATCTTCTTCCTGCTCTTCATCATCTACTGCATAACCCTGCTTTCTTACTTTTTCTAAGTGGTCTAAAAATTTATCAACCTCAGTTATTGTATTTTCAGTATTTTTTTCCATACCTTTTTCTGCAAGAATTTCTTTAACCCGCTTTTCAGGCAGATGGGCCATAATTGCCTTTCCCAGACTGGTTGAATGAGCGGGAACTCTTTTACCAACCTGAGAGTACATACGAATAGTAGCATTACTTTCTACCTTATCTAAATAAATAACCTCTCCTGCATCCAGAATACCAAGGTGAATAGTTTCCTTTGTTTTCTGCATTAATTCTTCTAAATAAGGACGAACTCTTACTCTGCTGTCAATATCATTTAAGACCTTTGAACTTAATTCAAAGAGCTTAATCCCGGCAATATATTTATGATTGTCCTCATTTTTTTCTAAAAAGCCGCGGAACTTCAGGGTATCAAGCAGCCGATAAACAGTGCTTTTGTGAATCTCAAGTTCTCTGCTGATTTCGGTAACCCCCATCCCATTTTCTCTATCTACTATTAATTCTAAAATATCAAGAGCTCTATCTAAAGATTTTATTAACTGATTTGGTTTTTTAGAAGTCATTATTCA
>JAXKWB010000093.1:0-13603 GCA_036172385.1 Halanaerobiales bacterium
GAGAAAAATATGTGCTGCGGGTCAATCTGGGCAGCCAGATGAATCTTGATGATCAGATTGGTTATGAGTTCTCTGCCCTGGAAGCACTGGCTCCATCTGGTGTTACTCCAAGACCTTTTTATCTTGATAATTCTCAAGCAAAAATGGAATCTGGTCTGCTGCTGATGGAATATCTATCCGGACGCCCTCTTGACTATCAGAAAGATTTAAAAACTGCGGCTAAAGTTCTTGCTAAAATACATAAATTAGATCCCGACAGATCGGAAAGGTTAATCAGAGAAGAAAAACCATTAACAGCTATCTGGAATGAAAGTTCTTCCCGGCTGGACAAATATTTTAATTCTGGGCTGGGAAAGCCGGAAATAAAAAAATTCTTAAAAAAGATAAAAACGAATCTGGCAGAAAAGCGGGAAAGAGAAGAAGATTTAATGAATCTTTTTTCTCCAGCTGTAGTAAATAATGAACTTAACTCAAGTGACTTTATTATTAATGATAAGTTTAACCTTGCTTATCTGGTTGACTGGGAAAAACCTTTAGTGACTACACCACTCCAGGATTTAAGTCATTTTATGGTGCCGACGACTACTCTCCGGGAGACAAATTTTATTTTCAATCAGGGAGAAGAGGAAGAATTTTTACATCACTACCTCAAAGAAAGAGGAATGGATTCTCAGTATCGGGAAGTAAAAAATGCCCTCAAACTTTTTGAACAGTTTTCTGCAGTGCGTGGTATTGCCCGGGCGGCAGCTGATTGGGTCGAATATCAGGCTGCTGATCGCGAAATAAAAAATCAGGATACTTTTGAGACAATGGATAGTTATTTGAGACTGGACTTTCTGGAAATGCTTTTTCCTGATATCAGGTGATTGGGAGGTTTATATGCTTGCTCTAGAGAAAATTGTGGCCTCAATTATAATGCCACCAGGATTATTTGTATTATTGCTGCTTTTGCTCACCATTTATTTATTCAAAAAATCAGATTCAGGTTTGATAAAACTGACATCTTTATTTTTACTGCTCTTTTTCTTCCTTCTTTCCACTGCTTTTGGAGTCCAGCTTCTGCTTCATCCCCTGGAAAATTACGCTGAAAAAATTTCTGTTAATGCTTTCGAAAGACACCCAATTGTAGTGCTCGGAGGTGGTCTCAATTATTACTCAGAAACAGAAGCAAAACCATCTGTCCACAGTCTGCAGCGGCTGGTAAAAGGATATCAGCTGCACCGGAGATTAAATACACCTTTGATTTATTCAGGAGGGGTTGCACTCGGACAGGATAGAATATCGGAAGCTGATGCGGCTGGCGAATTATTGGAGTCCCTGGGAATGGATTTAGAGTTTTATATCAGTGAAGATCAGGCACAGACTACATTTGAAAATGCTGCTTATTTGAAAAGATGGATTGAGGAAAATGGGGTAAAGAAAGTTTATCTTGTAACTTCGGCCTATCATATTTTGCGTTCAGCGGCTGTATTCGAGGCTCAAAACATTGATTTTTTAGCCGTCCACTCCGGCTTTATCTCTGACCATCAGTTTAGCTGGCTTGATTATCTGCCAAATAGAGGGGCCTTAACTTCCAATCTTTCTGCTCTCCATGAATGGGTTGGTCTGGCCTGGTATTATCTTCGAGGCAGAATTTAATTTTGGGATACAGGGATAGAAGTTTATATGAGATAGCCACAATCCTTTGATTTGTTCTATCAGGCTCTGTTAATTGGAATTAATTTATAACTTGAGTAAATTATTTAGATTAATTTCTAAACTTTAATGATTTTTTAAACTTTTTCTGATAAACTATAAGTGTAGCTTAGAGAGAGTATTTAAAACAAAAGAGTAGAGAGTATCCAATCTCTTTTTAAGAAAATTTAAGTAAAAAACTACTCTTAAGGAGCTTGATATTTTATGTCTAAAGATTTGTTTAAGCAGAGAAAGAAAATTGATCTACACATGCATACAACTGCTTCTGATGGGGCTTCAACCCCGGAGGAACTCGTGAAAAAATGTATAGAATTAGGTTTAGAAACTATTGCTGTAACTGACCATGACAATCTAACTTCAGTTGAGGAAGTGCAGCAGCTGGGCCAGGAAAATGGCTTAAATGTTGTATCTGGTATAGAAATTTCTACTTACAGAGGTGATGCAGAATACCATATATTGGGGTATTTCGTTGATCCGGAAAATGATGCTTTACTGGGTTTAACAGAAGCAATTCTGGATTCCCGGGTCGAAAGGACCTACAAAATGATAGAAAAACTGACCGAAATGGGTTATCCCCTGGAATTTAAGGATGTCAAAAAATATGCAACTGGTGTCAGTCTCGGCCGGCCTCATGTGGCTAGAGCTATGATTGATAAAGGTTATATTGAGGAAATAGGAGAGGCTTTTACTGAAGAATTTATCGCTGGTGGTGGAAAAGCTTATGTGGAAAAGAAAAATATACTTCCTGCTGAAGCGATAGAAGTTATTTTAAAAGCAGGTGGAATCCCGGTAATTGCCCATCCCTATATTATTAATCACGGAAAGGCACTGGGTAAAGAAGAAATTGCCCGTTTAAAAAGTGTGGGCTTGAGAGGTGTGGAGGTCTATCAGACCAAACATAACGAAAAAATTACTGAGAAATATAAAAAAATAGCAGAGGAATTGGATCTCTTAGTTACAGGTGGATCTGATTATCACGGGGAAAACTCACCCGGGATTTTACCTGGAGATAGTGGTGTGACAGCGGCAGAATTTGCGGAGCTGGAAAGTTATGCCCATTCTATGCTATAATATAGATCAGTCATTAAGAGCAGGCTGATTTAACTTTAAGCTGAAGCCGGAGTAAAATCCGGCTTTTTTTAAACTTAATCTATTAGAATGCTGGCGAAGATGCTGGAGAAGGAAAAGATGAAGCTTTAGAATTAGTTCAACTTAACACTGCGTTGATGCTTTTTTTAGAATAATTTTTTCAAAAAATAATTTGGATGATTTTTAAACTTAAAAAGGAGTAGTGAGTAAAGAGAATGCATAAGGTAACGATGATTGCTGGAGATGGAATTGGACCCGAAATTTCGGATGCTGTAGCAGAAATAATTGCAGCTGCCGGAGTTGAGATTAACTGGGATAAGGTGGAAGCAGGGGCTGGAGTAATGGAGAAATATGGAACTCCGCTGCCGGAAGCAGTTTTTAAATCAATCAGAAAAAACAGGGTGGCTTTAAAAGGACCGATTACAACCCCGGTGGGCAGTGGATTTAGAAGTGTTAATGTTGCGATTCGCAAAGAATTAAATTTATATGCTAATGTCCGCCCACTTAAGGTCCATGCCAAAAAATTTGCTAAAGATGAAAATATTGATCTGGTTGTTTTTAGAGAAAATACTGAAGGTCTTTATGTGGGTATTGAACATTATGTCGGTGATCAGGCAGCAGAAAGCATTAAAATTATTACCCGCAAGGCTTCCCGCAAGATTACCGAAAGAGCTTTTGAATATGCAGTCCGGGAAGGACGCAAAAAAGTAACAGCTGTCCATAAAGCCAATATTTTAAAATTCAGTGACGGCCTCTTTTTAGAAGAAGCTCGCAAGGTCGCTGCAAAATATAAAGAGACCCATCCGGAAATTGAATTTGATGATAAAATTGTTGACAATATGTGCATGCAGATGGTGCAGTATCCGGAACAGTACGATGTTTTGGTGATGCCCAATTTATACGGAGATATTGTTTCTGACCTGGGTGCAGGTTTAATCGGTGGTCTGGGTCTGGCTCCGGGAATGAATCTTGGTGATGATCTGGCAGTATTTGAAGCAGTTCACGGTAGTGCACCTGATATTGCCGGACAGAATAAAGCTAATCCAGTGGCTCTGCTTTTTTCAGCAGTTTTAATGCTCAAACATCTGGGAGAAACTAAGGCAGCAGCTAGAATAGAAACTGCAGTTACTGAAGTTTTAAATCAGGGAGAAGTTTTAACTGGAGATTTAGGTGGAACTGCTTCAACTGATCAAATTACGGCAGCGATTATTTCCAGACTATAATAAATACAATTTTTATTCCTGCTGAAATTTAAGTTATCTTCAAAAAAAATAAAGCAGATTAATTTAGTATAACTTGTTATTTGAGACTGCAATTTGCAGTGATTTACGATAAGGAAGGAGAGATTAATTTATGGAAGCTAATTTAGAAACTTTATTAGATTGTTTAGAAGGATATAAAAAGAAGGCAGTAGAGAGGAAAAATGCTTATGGACTTGATCCCAGACCCCTGGAGGCGGAAGAGGTAGAAGCTCTTTTTGCTGGTTTAAAAGTTGAGGGTTTAGAAAATAAGACTTTTACCATATTTGAGGAAGAGAAACTGGATCAACTTGTATTGAGATTAATTGCAGAAGAAGTAAAAAGAGGGACTTTTCCTGCCTCTCATGCCAAGGCAGAAGGACTGGCAGATTTAATTAAGGAAGCAAAAATTAGAGAAGAGGAAAATCCGTATTTGAGATCAGAAGATGCGTTAGAGCTGCTGGCAGATATGAAGGGTGGAGCAGCTACTTCACGTTTAATTGATTTATTTGCCAAAGAGATCTATCGAGATCAGATTACAGAAATTTTAAAAGAGACTGTGCTGGTAACAGAGGCTGATTTTAAAAAGTTAGAGGAACTGGCGGCAGAAAATCCTCATTTTATAAAAAATATTGAGGAGTTAATGTTGAGCTGGGCTTATAGAGATTTTGCTGAAGACTGGGAACTGGAGGACCACTATCAGGGCCTATCTTTAAGAGTTGGTGACAATATTACCACTGGACACTTAAGTCCTTCTAAAAATGCCAACAGCAGAACCGATCAGCCCCGACACGCCCAATTTGTAATGGATGGCCGTGAGGATGAGGAAAATCTCTGGGGTAGACTGGAACAGCTCAAAGATCAGACAGCTGAAGAAGAGACCATTTTCTTTACAGCCGGTAAGGCGCTGGGAGAAGGTTCATCTCGTAAGTCTGCCACCTATACCATGCAGCAGCTTTTAGGAGAGCCGGCAGCAGGTGAACCGGAAAAGAAAAAAGGAGGAGTAGTAGTCGCTAAAAGCTTTGCGCCTATCTTTAAGGAGTCACTGGTTGCCTCCGGGATTCTGCCTTTAGAAGCCGACACAACTGAGATTAAAGAGGGAGACAGGCTCAAAGTTGAGCTGGAGGCTAAAAAACTTTTAGTTAATGACCAGCTTGAACTCGAGCTTGAATTGCCGATTGATTATAAACTGAAGAAAATTGCTGCTGGTGGAATGACCTATTTTGATGCCGGTAATCAGCTGCAGAAAATGGCCTTAGACTTTTGTGAGCAGCATGGACTTAAAACTGGAGAGGTCCAAACTCCGGCTGAGCAGAATGTGATTGAAGAAGATTCCAGACCTCCACAGACCCTGGCTCAGAAAATTGTAGCTCATAACCGCCTTGATGGTAAGGATACAATTTTACCGGGAGAGACCGCTCAGGTCAAGATGAGAGGTGCTTTTTCTCAGGATACAACCGGACCAATGACCATGGATGAATATCAGTCAATGGCGGGAGAGGATTTTGGTGCTGAATTTGTAGTTCAGTCTTTATGCCATACTGGTGAGTGCCCATCCAGTGCAGAAAGAGATACTCATAAATTTCTGCATGATTTTGTTACTGAGCGCGGCGGAGTCTGTCTGCAGACTGGAGAAGGAATTATTCATACTATCGGTAACCGCTTTGTGCTGCCGACTGATGTAATTGTTGGTGGGGATTCTCATACCAGAACTCCCCGGGGAATTTCTTTTCCAGCAGCCTCAGATATTGTAGCCGGGGTAATGAAATATGGTAAACAGGATTTAACTATGGACGAATCGGTCAAAGTTAAATTTACCGGTCAGCCGCCGGAAGGTATTACTGCTCGCGATCTGGTCTCGGCTCTGGTTGTTTATGCAGAAAAAACTGTTGGTAAAGATATTTATAATGGCAGAATTATTGAGATGGAAGGTGTAGATTTCTTAACTTCAGATGAACGCTATATTTTAACAAATGCCGTTGCAGAAAGAAGTGCTTCTGCCGGAGTTGTTCCTTCTGATCAGACTACAGTAGAAACTATAAAAGAAAATCTAGAATATTTAAAATCTCGTCCTGATGCAGATTCTTCTCCTTCAGTTAAAAATACTATTCAGGCTGTTGAGGAGTATCTGGAGGATCCTATCTTATTTGCAGCTGATGAAGATGCAGAATATGCAGCAGAAATTATAATTCCGCTGGCGGAACTTTCCGAACCTCTGGTTGCTAAACCACATCATCCGGATAATGTTGCACCTTTAAGTGAAGTTGAGGGAGAGCAAATTGATGAGGTTTATATTGGCAGCTGTGTTGGGGGAGATCTCAAAAGTATTCAGGAAGCAGCTGCAGTAATTTCCGGCCATCAGATTCCACAGGATCTGAATGTGGTAGTTGGACCTGCCTCCCGTGATATTTACGAGGAATTGATTGTAGATGGAACAATGGAAAGACTTACTAGAGCAGGTGCAACAGTTATTATGCCCGGCTGTGGTTTATGTATGGGGAACAAACGCCGCATTGGTTCAGGGGCCACCGCCTTTACCACCACCACCCGCAACTATCAGTCGCGGATTGGACCATCAGATTCCCGCACTTATCTCGGCAGTGCCCAGGTAGCAGGTTGTGTGGCAGTTTTAGGACACATCCCGAGTCCTGATGAGTATTTTAAGTTATATAAATAAACGTACACCTACCGTTTACTTGTCGATATTTGTCGAAAAATTAGGTGAGAGCCAAAAAGATGGTGGAAGCAGGAAAGTAGTTTACTATTAATAAACCTCGACAATTTGGAAAGACAACAATTTTTCATTATTAAAAATATAGAGAATAATAATGATTTAGAGAAGCTCTGTACTGATTTAATTGTTGATGGTAGAAAAATAGGTTATAATCAGGATAATCCAACAATAGAAAAAGGTGAATTATGGGGGAGAATATCATAAGCAGGGATTAAAACAGCTTGCTGACTATCTAGAGAATCAGAGAATGGAAGAAGGATATCTTTTGAGTTTTAACTTTAATCAAAATAAAGAATATAAAAACAGAGAACTGACGGCCGATGATAAGCAAATTTATGCTTATTGGGTTTAATTATTACTATAATTTTTAGTCTGAATATCTATTAATTTGTAACTTGTTTTCTGAAATTAACCTTGTAATTTGAGCCAAAGTTCTATATAATTATATATCGCTGCACCAGAAATATTAGCTGTCTGCTGATTATCAATTTTAATTAGCAGGCGGCTTTCTTTTGTTTTAAATTATAGAATTCTGACAATTGAAGGAGCATAAAATGAGCCATTTATTAAATGATCTAAATCCAAAACAGAAAATTGCTGCTCAGACTTTAAAAGGGGCAGTTTTAGTTCTTGCCGGGGCTGGAAGTGGAAAGACCAGAACTTTAACCTATAGGACAGCTAATTTGATTGAGAATGGTGTCAGTCCTAAAAACATACTGACAGTTACTTTTACCAATAGAGCGGCAGATGATATGAAAGCTAAAATAAGCAAATTAATTGGATCAGAGATTATAGATGAGATGAACCTGGGTACTTTTCACAGTATCTGTCTTAAAATACTGCGGGAAAATTTAAAGAAGGTCAACCGATCAGAAGGTTGTTTGATTTATGATACTAAAGATTCGATTGCAATTGTGGAAGATGTTATATTTGATTTTGGTCTGGAAGAAACCGAATATGAGCCAAAGATTGTGTTTAATATCATCTCGAAGGCCAAAATGGAATTAATTCTGCCAGCTGATTTGGTAGCAGAGTATGCTCAGTCCGATAATCAGGGTTCTGAACATTTTTATCAAATTGTGAGCAGAATTTATAAAGAGTATGAGCGGGTGCTGGCAAATAATAACTGTTTTGATTTTAATGATCTGATTAAAAAGACAATAGAACTCCTGGAATCGGATCAGGAAATTTTAAATAAATACCAAAATCAATTTAAGTACATTCAGGTTGATGAGTATCAGGATGTAAATCACTCTCAGTATCATTTGATTTCTCTGCTGGCCAGACCGCAGAATAATATTTTTGTGGTGGGTGATGACTGGCAGGGGATTTATGGTTTCAGGGGAGCTGATATCAGCAACATTCTGGAGTTTGAACATGACTATCCTGAGGCTGAGGTGATTAAACTTGAGCGTAATTACCGCAGCTCCAATAATATTATTTCTGCTTCAAATCAGCTGATCAATAATAACAGCCAGAATAAAGTTAAAGAGGCCTGGACTGAAGCAGATGATGGTGCTCCAATCTTTGTGGCCCGGGCAGAAAGTCCGCTGGTGGAAGCAAAATATGTCTGTAAAAGGATCAATCATTTAGTTGATTTTTATAATTATAAGCTGAGTGACATTGCTATTTTATGCCGCAGCCATTTTCAATCAATGCAGCTGCAGAATCAGCTGCCAAAGTTTAGAATTCCTCACCAGCTGGTGGGAGGAGTAAGCTTTTTTGACCGGCAGGAAATCCGCTATTTTGTTAATTATCTCAAACTGCTGGTAAATCCCAATGACAGGCTGGCCTTAAAACGGCTGTTTAGGATTGAGGTACATGGGGTTGGAGAAATTTTGCTGAGTGAGATCACTAAATATGCTCGCGAAAATAAGATGAAAATTACTGATGTTTTTGAAAGTCCAACTGTTGTAAAAGGGATTGGTAATAACAAGGCGGCCAATATTATTGAATTCCAGCGGCGGGTAATTGACAGTATTTTTGATCTGCGAGAGGAAAAACTGCCGATGCATAAAAAGGCACTGGAGCTTTATGAGCAAGTAGATTTTGATCAGAATGTGCTGGCAGAACTTGATGATCCTGAAGGACGAAAAAAATATATGAATATGTTTTTAGAGGATATGGCCGACTTTCAGAAAAATAACCCCGGGCGTGGACTTTATGATTATCTGTTAATTAATAAGCTGATTGCAGATAAGGATATTACTGAAGATACTCAGGAAAAGGTGAAGGTAATGACAGCTCATTCGGCTAAAGGACTGGAGTTCCCGGTAGTTTTTATTATCGGAGCCGAGGAAGAGGTTTTTCCCCATCTAAAAAGTCTGGAAGAAAAAGCAGCAGGTTTAAATCCCTATGCAGTCGAAGAAGAGCGGCGTTTATTTTATGTGGCAATGACCCGGGCGGAAAAATTACTATTCATTTCCTTTGCCAACAGGAAGGTTTCTGGAGATCAGGGCCAGTATAAACAGATTGTCCCTTCCAGATTTTTATACGAGCTGCCGGAACAGCGGCTTGATTTTACCAGTGTGGAAGCTAAAAAAGGTGGATCTGGAATTCAGATGCGGAAAAATGCAGAAGTGATTTGATATGGTGATATGGTACCGGGTACTTGGAAATTATTTCCAAGTACCCGGTACCAAAAACCAAAAACCCAAAAAATCCTTGACAGAACTAAAATTGAGTGATAAACTTTTATATAACTTAAAAAGAAAATAAAAATCATCAAGAGCGGTGGAGGGACTGGCCCTTTGATACCCGGCAACCTACTTAAAGTCTTTAGTAAGGTGCTAATTCCAGCATTCCAGAAGGGAATGATAGATGAGAGGCAATTAAATCCTCTCGGGAGGATTTTTTTCATTTCTAACTGCTCTTGATATTTGGAGCAGTTTTATTATTTGTTAGAGGGTGATGAGTATTGATTAAAATTGAAAATTTAACTAAACACTATCATGCAGCTCAGGGTAGAGTTGAAGCAATCAATGGACTTAATCTGGAAGTTGATGATGGTGAGATATTTGGAATGATTGGACCCAGTGGAGCCGGTAAAAGCACTCTGATTCGAATGCTTAATTTGCTGGAAAAACCAACTTCGGGGACCATAAATATTAATGGGACAGATTTAACAGAACTCAGTTCTCAGAATTTGAGAGCAGCCAGACAGAAGATAGGTATGATTTTTCAGCATTTTAATTTACTATCTTCGCGCACTGTGCTGGGTAATGTAGCATTTCCGCTGGAGATAGCGGGAGTGGGCAAAAAGAAAAGAAGAAAAAAAGCTAAAGAATTAATTGAGCTTGTAGGTCTATCAGACCGGGCAGATCACTATCCGGCCCAGCTATCTGGAGGTCAGAAGCAGAGAGTTGGTATTGCCAGAGCTCTGGCAAATGACCCGGACCTGCTTTTATCTGATGAGGCGACTTCTTCTCTGGACCCGGAAAGCACAAAATCTGTACTTGAACTTCTGGGAGAAATCAGGGATGAGATGAACCTGACTATTATCTTAATTACTCATGAGATGGGAGTAATTAAAGATATCTGTGATCGGGTTGCTGTTTTAGAAGCCGGCCAGATAATTGAAGATGGTTCGATAATTGATATTTTCTCTAAGCCGCAAAAGCCTTTGACCAAAAAGTTTATCAGTTCAGTTATTGATTTTAACCTGCCTGAACGTATAATTAAATATGTTAAAACTGAAAGGCCGGGAGAATTAATCAGAGTTTCATTTGTTGGCGAAAAGACTCATGATCCCTATATTTCTGATCTGGTAAAACATTATTCAGTTGATGCAAACATTTTATATGGAAATATTGATGAGATTCAGGGAGTACCCTTTGGTACCCTGGTTTTAGATCTGGAAGGACAGCTGACTAATATTGAAGAAAGTATTTCTTATCTAAAAAGCCAGGGATTGAGAGTTGAGGTGTTAGACAATGTTTGATTTAATTACAAAATTAGCCCGCTACAATGATTTAATGATCAGCGGTTCTTTAGAAACTTTATATATGGTAGCAATGGCCTTGTTTTTTGCGATTGTAGGAGGAATTCCACTCGGAGTTTTAACCACGATTACCAGAGAGGGACATATTTTACCCAACAAACCGCTTAATTTTGTTCTGGATGGAATAATTAATATCGGGCGCTCGATTCCCTTTATTATTTTAATGGTTGCAGTTATTCCTTTTACCCGGATGATTGTGGGTACATCTATTGGAACAAATGCTGCAATTGTACCGCTTTCGCTGGCGGCTATTCCCTTTATGGGCAGAGTTACAGATAATGCTATTTTAGAAATTGATCAGGGTGTGATAGAATCAGCTCAGTCAATGGGAGCCAGTCCTTTACAGATTGTGTTTAAGGTCTTATTACCAGAATCACTGCCGGCCATTATACTCGGATTAACTCTGACCGCCATTAGTTTAGTCAGTTATTCAGCGATGGCAGGAGCGATTGGTGGAGGTGGTCTCGGCGATATTGCAATCCGTTATGGATATCAGCGGTTTCAGCTGGCTGTTATGCTGGAGACTATAGTTATTCTGGTGATTATGGTTCAGCTGATCCAGTATGCAGGGAATCAGATAGCTTCATTTTTTGATCACAAAGCTTAACTGGTTAAGTATTTACTATTTTCAAACTAATACTTAAGATATTATTGGATGGAATAAGGAATTTTTTCTGGCAAAAACACACAGAGCCAGAATTAATTTAATAAATTTATAACAAGTAGAAGAGGAGAGATAATTATGTTAAAGAAAACAATTTTAATTTTAGTGCTTTTAACTTTCGTATTTGCTGGTGCTGTTCAGGCTGATAGTCATGTGCTGAAGATTGGTGCAACTCCTGTACCCCATGCTGAAATTTTAAATTTCATTAAGGATGATCTTGCCGAAAAGGGGATTAAATTGGAAATAGTTGAGTTTACTGATTATGTAACTCCAAATATTGCTTTAAGTGATGGCAGTATTGACGCTAACTTTTTTCAGCATGTACCTTATCTGAAGAGGTTCAACGCTGACCGGGGCCTGAATTTAGTTTCGGCAATTAAAGTTCATGTTGAGCCAATCGGCCTATATTCCAATAAATATACAAGTTTAGAAGAAATTCCAGAAGGTGCTTCAATTGCTATTCCAAATGATCCATCTAATGAAGGTCGGGCTTTAATTTTACTGCACAATAATGATGTTATTACCCTGGATGATCCAACAAACTTAAGTGCAACTCCAATTGATATTGTAGAAAATCCCAAAAATTTAAATTTTGAAGAATTAGAAGCAGCACAGCTGCCGAGAGTTTTACCTGATGTAGCAGCAGCAGTAATTAATACTAATTATGCGCTGGAGGCTGATTTGAATCCTCTTGAGGATGCATTAATTATGGAAGGTAGTGACTCCCCGTATGTTAATGTAGTTGCTGTTAGAAAAGGAGATCAGGACAGCGAAAAAATTCAGACTCTAAAAGAAGTTATTCAGTCCAAGAAAGTTAAAGAATTTATTCTGGAGGAATACGAAGGTGCTGTAGTACCAGCGTTTTAATCTGAACTTAGATTTTTAATTTATATATTATTTAAACAAAGGGAGCAGTTTTCAGGACTGTTCCTTTTTTGTTTTTCAGCTAAAAATGGTGTATAATAAAGAATAGAAAGCAGAAAAAATGAGGTGGAAATTATGAACAGAAGCCTGGCAGCTGTGGTAAATATAATTCGTCTTATGAAAGACTCGGATGTTAAGATAAGCAAAAAGGCACTATTTTTAGTACCTGTGGCCTACCTTATTTTTCCTTTTGACCTGGTGGGAGATTTTTTCCCAATTCTGGGTCAAATTGATGATATTGCAGTTTTTGTAGTAATGTGGCCTGTTTTAAGAACTATTTTAAAAAAATATCAGAGTGGGGATCCAGAAGTCGAAAAAGAGAAAAAGGATCCAGACGCTATAGATATTGATGATTATACAGTTGAATAATAAATAGATAGCTCTACAGCCAGAATCAAGGTTGTAGAGTTTTTTTGTTTTAAAATATTTTCGAAAAACTCTTGACAAAACAAATTAATGGGACTATAATTACAGTGTACCAGCAAACTAGTGCACTATTTAATAAGTGAGGAGGAAGCAGATGGATATTGATTTTAATGCCGCCTATCCGATCTATGAACAGGTAATTGACGAAATAAAAAAAGAAATAGTCAGAGGAGAATTAAATTCGGGAGACAAACTTCCGTCACAGCGAAAGCTGGCCCGTAAAATTGAGGTGAATCCCAATACAGTTCAGAGAGCATATAGAGAGATGGAACAGCGTGGACTTGTAGAAACCAAAAGAGGTAGAGGCACATTTATAAAGGATGATGATCAGGTAATGGTAGAAATAAAAAAAGAAATGGCCGAAACAGCAGTTTCGAATTTTATAGATGAAATGATTTCACTGGGATTTGAAAAGGAAAATATTTTAAGTAAAGTTAAGACTAATCTCAAAAGGAGGGACGATAATGAATGAAAATATAATTGAAGTCAGTAATTTGAAAAAGAAATTTCCCGGGGTCCAGGCGCTTAAGGGCGTGAATTTAAATATACCTCAGGCAATGATAACCGGAATTGTAGGGCCCAATGGAAGTGGGAAGTCAACTCTATTAAAAATCATCAGCGGCCTGGTTGTCAAAGATGAGGGACAGGTAACGATTAATCGAAAAAATAAGCAGCGGCATTTAATGCAGGATATTGCTTTTTTGCCCGAAATTAATCATCTTTACCGCTGGATGAGAATTTCGGAGATGATCAAATTTCACCAGGAGCAGTATTCAGACTTTTCTACTAAAAAAGCAGAAGAATTACTGGATTTTATGAATCTTAAATTGGAG
>JAXKWB010000094.1:0-7303 GCA_036172385.1 Halanaerobiales bacterium
GATATGTACTCTAATAAATTTAAATTAGCAAGCTGCTGATCTATTCTACCACCCAGAGCAGCTGTTAAATATAGTTCTTCAAAGCCATTTTTTAGACAGTAATCAACTGCAATCTCACTATCAGTCTGATCTTTTTCAACTGGATATTCTATCATTTCTAAATCTTTTTTTCTATAAAATTTTTTGTTCTTTTTAGTAATAGAATCCAGATCCCCAATTATCAGATCAGGTATTATATTTAATTTCCTGGCTTTATTGGCTCCACCATCGACAGCTATAATTTTATCTATTTCTTGTTCTTTAATAATTTGTTTTAAATCATTTTCATCCAGATCCAGCTCACCATTCAAAATTAAAAGCACTCTTTTTTTAGACATCAGCAGCAATACTCCTCATTTCGGTCAGTGTTTTACCAGGATCAGCTGCACCAAAAATTGCAGAACCAGCAACAATAATATCAGCTCCAGCTTTCACGATTTCTTTTAAATTATAAGTTTTAATCCCTCCGTCAACCTCAATTTTACAATTATAATTATTAGCTGCAATCATTTTCTTTAATTTGGTTATCTTTTCTGTCATCTGGGGGATATAAGACTGACCACCAAATCCCGGATTTACAGACATTATTAAAACCTGATCCAACTCAGGCAGAATATATTCTAAACTGGCTAAAGGAGTAGCTGGATTGAGTGAAACTCCTGCTTTAATTCCCTGATCCTTGATCAGCTGAATTACACGGTGGATATGATCTGTAGCTTCTAGATGAACAGTTAAAATATCAGAACCGGCCTCTGCAAAATCTTTTATATATCTCTCAGGTCTGGTAATCATTAAATGAGTGTCAAAAGGAAGCTGAGTATGTTTTCTAATTGAACTAATCAATCCCGGGCCAAAGGTGATATTGGGGACATAAACACCATCCATTACATCCAAATGTAAATAATCAGCATCTTTAACCAGCTGAATTTGATCTTTTAATTGGCTGAAATCTGAAGCAAGAAGTGAAGGTGCAAATTCTGTTTTCATTAATATCTCCTCCCTTTTTCCTTT
The DNA here is from genome assembly GCA_036172385.1 of Halanaerobiales bacterium. GTDB lineage: Bacteria > Bacillota > Halanaerobiia > Halanaerobiales > Halanaerobiaceae > Halanaerobium. The sequence continues at coordinate 1,051 of JAXKWB010000094.1, forward strand.
AATTCATTATATATCTGCTGATAACTCTGATATCTTCTGGCTGAAATTTCACCATTCTCTACCTTTTGCTGCACCACACAGCCAGGTTCATGCAGATGTGAACAGCCGCTAAATTTACAGTCATTATTATACTCTGCAAGTTCAGGAAAATACCAGGATAAATTATCTGGTTCAATTTCTAAATTAATTTTAGACATTGAAGAAAATCCAGGAGTGTCTGCAACCCAGCCTTTATTAGGTAAAGATATGAGTTCTACCATTCTGGTAGTGTGGACTCCTTTTTTTAATTTTTTGCTGACTGCAGCTGTTTTAAGTTCTGCATCTTCGATAACTTTATTTAAAAATGAAGATTTACCCACTCCCGAAGGCCCAGTTAAAACATTTATTTTATTATTAAGCTTATCAAATAATTGGTTTAAATTTATATTTTCTTTAACACTAATAAAATCAAGCTGGTAGCCTGCTTTTTTATATTCTTCAAAGTTATCTTTAAAATTCGCCTCTGCCTGATCAATTTTATTAATCACTATCAGCGGCTCAAAACCAGAACTTTCCACCAGCAGCAAAAAACGATCAAGCAGTGAAGCCGTAAAATCCGGATTCTTAACCGAGTGCATAATAACAACCTGATCAACATTAGCAACTTTAGGTCTCTTCAATAAATTGCTGCGGGGATAATAATCTTCCAGAATCTTATTTTCCTTATCAATTTCTACATAATCACCAGGATAAATCTCTTCTCTGATCTTACCTCTAATTCTACACTGATATATTTCCTTGTTTTGATCAGCGACAAAGAAAAATCCTCCAATCGATTTTATTAAAATACCTTTCATCTAGGCTATCATCCCCCAAAACTTTTTGTTTTTATTAATTGGTCATCAAAATAGATTCTAACCTCTGTTTGACCCTGGCTTATGATATCTCTAACAATATTATCTCCTGGTTCATGTACTGCCTGATAAACCTGGTCCTGACCATTTTGATCTTCAATCACAATTCTGACTTCTTTTCTTTCCGTACCAGTAACATTTATAGAAATTCTATTTGTATGAAAATCTTCACTAGAAGTTGATTCTGGACCACTGCTGATAACAAAGTCCACAGCAATTCCTTGAGGTAAATACTCGCCAGCTTTTACACTTTGAGAGATAACCTGGCCCTCAGCAAACCGATTGGATGTTTTTACACTAACCTGACCAATATTTAAACCCTTCTCTCTAATCAGGCTAAAAGCTTCTGATTGGGTAAGACCAGTTAAGTCCGGCATTCTAACAGAAATATCTCGTTCTCCGCGGCTGACAAATAGAGTAACTTCACTTCCTTTTTCAACTTCAGCCCCGGCGGCGGGAATTTGATTGATAACTGTACCTGGTTCTTCGGACAGTCTAAAGATATACTGGATATCACCACTATTTAAAGACAAATTATCCAGTGAAATCAGAGCCTTTCTTAAAGAATTGCCAACCAAATCAGGTATCTCAATCAGCTGCGGACCTTTACTAACAGTAATATTTAGAGATCGACTCTGTTTAATCCTCTCACCAGCTTCAGGCTGCTGACTAACAATATGATTGGCTGCAATTTCTTCACTAAATACTCTTTCTTCATTCTCAGACAGGTTAAGACCTACTTCCGAAGCCATTTCTCTAGCCTCTGTTAAACTTTTACCCTCAATATCTGGTACCTGAACTACAGGTACATCTGTATATTGAATGAAAAATAAAAATGAACCGCCAATAAAAACAAGGAAAAGCAACATTAGTGCACCTGTAATCAAAAGAGGTTTTCTATACTTTGAAAGTGAATCTTCATTTTTATTTTTTTTGTTTTCACTAATAGCCTCTTTTTTTTCGGAATTAAAAATATCATCTGTACTATTTTTACTATTTTCTTCCATCTTATTTCCAAAAAAGCCCCTATTTTTTTCAGTTCTATCACTTTTTTTATCTTCAACGATTTTTTTATCATTGTTTTTAATAGCTTGAGTTTCATTGTTTTTAGAATCATTCAACAAACTCATATCTGACCTTTTCATTACCCTGGTCTCATTGTCATTGAAATCATTTTTTCCTTCTGAATGTTCAGGCTTAGATTTGATTTGTTTTAAACAATAAGTAATCTGCTGTCTCATCTCATAAGCATCCTGAAACCGATCTGCTGGATCTTTAGCAATTGCTTTCATAATCAAATCATTAACTTTAATGGGAATATTTTTATTAACCTGTGAAGGCTCAACCGGCTTCTGCTGAATATGTTTTAAAGCAACTGAAATAGGGCTTTCTCCCTCAAATGGTAATTCACCGGTAGTCATTTCGTAAAGCACAACCCCCAGAGAATAAATATCAGAATAGGCTTTGATTTCTCCACCTTTTGCCTGCTCAGGAGAAAAATAATGGGCACTGCCGACAACTGTTTCAGTTACTCTAACTGTTGAATTACTGACAGCTCTTGCAATACCAAAATCTGTTACTTTGACCTCCATCTCATCAGTTAAAATGATATTGTGAGGTTTTATATCACAGTGAACAATCTGATTGCCATGAGCCACAGTTAGCGCAGCAGCAATCTGCCTGGCTATCTCCAGTGATTCAACTATAGAAAGTTTTGACCTTTCTTTAATTATATCCTTTAAAGTTTTACCTTCTACTATTTCCATTACAAGATAAATTCTTTCTTCATCAACTACAATAGCATAAATGCTTACAACATTCGGATGAGATAACCTGGCTACAGCCCTTGCTTCCTGCCTGAATTTATCAATAAATTTATCATCAGATTTATATTCCGGACGCATCATTTTTAAAGCTACTCTTCTTTCTAACAGAGTATCTCGAGCAGAATAAACAATTGCCATTCCACCACGGCCAATTTCTTTTATTATCTTATAACGGTTATTTAAAATCTTGCCTTGCATAAATTCACCTCTATTATCATTAAACAATAATTAATTTTCATTTAAATCAACAACTATTAAAGTGACATTATCCAGGCCACCACTGGTCAGAGCTTTTTTAAGCAGCTGCTCAGCTATTATTTCTGCTTCTTGATATTCTTTGAAAACAGCTTCGATTTTCTTTTCTCTGATCATATCTGTTAATCCATCAGTACATAGCAATAAGTAATCATCACTAGAAATATTAATTTCTCCTTTATCCAAATTCAGATCAGTATCCAGACCTAAAGCCTGAGTAACAATATTTTTTTTAGGATGATTAAAAGCCTCTTCTTCGGTAATTTCTCCCCTGCGGAGTAAATTAGCAACCAGAGAATGATCCCTGGAAATTTTTCTTATTTTTTCCTCTTTGTTATTATAAAGATAAATGCGGCTGTCACCTAAATTAACATAATAAAGTTTATTCTCCTGAATTAAAGCAGCAGCAAATGTTGTTCCCATTCCAGTATACTCAGGATTTTGCTGACTTTTATTTATAATTTCCTGGTTAATATTATAAGTTAACTGACCCAGACCTTCTAGAGGAGATGATAAATCAAAGTCAAAGTTAGTAGCAGAACTTACCGCCGTCTGACTTGCAACTTCTCCTGCAGCATGCCCCCCCATTCCGTCAGCAACCATAAAAAAATTGATTTCTTGCCTGCTAAAAAAGTTATCTTCATTTGTACTGCGTTTATTCCCTTTATCACTTAAAGCTTTAAACCGCATTTTTCTCCTCCTCCAAATTCAGCCTCTATTTTTCTTTTCTTTTCAACTGACCACAGGCAGCATCAATCTGAGTTCCCATTTCTTTTCTCAGTGTAACCTGAATCCCATTACTCTGTAAAGTTCCATAAAAACTATCTATTACCTTTTGTACAGGCCGTTCAATTCCCAACTCAGGTACTGGGTTAGCAGGGATTAAGTTTACATGACAGTTTATTCCACGCAGCAGTTCAGCCAGCTGTACAGAAAGTTCTGGACTATCGTTAACACTGTCCATTAAAACATATTCGAAGGTAACTCTTCTACCTGTTTTTTCAATATACTCGACTACAGCTGTTAAAAGCTGGTTTAAATTATATTTTTTATTGATAGGCATTATTTTATTTCGCAGACGATCATTAGGAGCATGAAGAGAAACTGCAAGTCCAATCTGATCATTAACCTCAGCCAGCTTTTTGATCTCTGGTACTAAACCCGCTGTAGAAATAGTCATTTTTCGCATTCCAATATTTAAACCATGATCCGCATTTATAATTTCTACCGCTTTCATTAGATTGTCAAAATTAGCAAGCGGTTCTCCCATTCCCATAAATACAACATTGCTTAATCTTGGTTCAGCAAAATTCGAACCGCTGATATCCTTCTGGACCTTAATTACCTGGTCAACAATTTCTCCTGCAGTTAAATTTCTTTTTAAACCATCAATCCCGGTAGCACAAAAAGAACAACCCAGACCACAGCCTACCTGAGTAGAAATACAGGCACTGTGACGTCCAGACTCAGGGAAAGGAAGATAAACTCCTTCAATGTTTTCTCCATCATTTAACTTCCACAAGTATTTGACCGTCCCATCAGCAGCCGCACTTCTGCTTATTTCTTCTAGATCGGTCAAATTATAGTTTTCATCCAGAAAATTGCGCATCTTTTTGGGGATGTTTTTCATCTCTTCTGTACTTGATATTCCATTCTTATAAAGCCAATTAAAAATCTGTTCCCCTCTATAAGAAGGAAAACCTGCCTCTTTTAATTCGTCTATTAATTCACTTCTATTTAATTCTTTCAAATCTTTCATCGTAAATTTAATCACTCTCCATTTTTTTTAAATAATGCATAGAAAAAGCCTTCGGAATCTACTTCTCCCGGCAAAAGTTCTAAATACTTATTCTTGTTTTCCAGGTTTAAACTACTTATTTGTTTCAATTTTTTATTCAGATCTATCAATTCAAAATTTTTATTTTCAGCCAGAACTCTTCGGATAAGATCCTGATTTTCTTCTCTGGTTAAAGTACAGGTAGAATATAATAATTCTCCTCCGACTTTAAGTTTATCTAAATTATTATCCAGAATATTATACTGCAGTTCAGCCATTTTTTTTATTACATTCTCATCTTTATGCCACTTAATCTCCGGTTTAGAAGCAATTAGCCCCAGCCCGGAACAGGGTAGATCAGCCAGTATTCTATCATATTTTTTGTTATCCTCATATTCAGCAGCATCAGCTTTTTTTAAAATAACATTTTTAACCCCCAACCTGGACAAATTATCTTTAACCAGATTTAAACGGCTCTGACTGATATCCAGGGCTGTAATCTGACCAGTGTTTTTCATTAAATCAGCCAGATGCGAGGTTTTCCCACCCGGAGCAGCAGCAAGATCAAGAACCTCCATATCTGTCTTCGGATCTAATAATAAAGAGGCTAATCCGGCAGAGGTACCCTGAATATAAGCTGCTCCAGTTTTAAAAATCTGGGCTGCTGCAGGATTATTAACTTCCTTAAGTCGATAAAAAGTATCTAAAAATGTCATTTCATATTTTATATGATCTTCTGCCAGCAAATCAATAAATTCTTCCCGGTTAACCTTCAAAGAATTATGACGATAAGTAACCTCTGGCCTTTTATTTCCTGCCCTCAAAATCATTTCAGTTTTTTCTAAATCATAATCTTTGCAAAAACGCCTGACAAGCCAGTTAGGATAAGAATATTTTAGAGATAAATATTCTTCAGGATCATCTTTTTTAGAAGGAAGTTGAATTTTATCCGGGTTTCGATTAATATTTCTTAAAACACCATTGGTAAAAGAGATAGCTCCCTTTCTGCTGGCTGGTAATAAAATCTTCACTGCTTCTACACTCTCAAAAATAGCTGCTCTTGCCGGTATCTTATCAAGAAAAAAGAGCTGATAGACACCAATTCTCAGCCCCATTAACACTTCCTCATCCATTTTCTGAAGTGGAGTTTTAGAAAAATATTTAATTATATAATCAAGATATAATTTATTTCTAATTACCCCATAAAAAATTTCTGTAAAAAGATTTTTATCTCTCTGATCATCAATATTTTCCAATTTCGAATTGAGCAGCAAATTAGAATAACTTCCCTTTTCAACTCTAAGCAGTGCTTTTAAAATTTCCAGACGTAAATTTTTCAATTATTCATCACCTATACTTGCTAACAGCAAAATCCTGATCATATTTGCCAGAGCAACCAGAGTTGTAGCTACATAGGTAAAAGCTGCTGCCTTCAGGACTTTTTTTGCACCCTTGATTTCTGACTCAGTTAATAAATCTGTACTCTTTAAATTACTGATTGC
>JAXKWB010000095.1:0-10993 GCA_036172385.1 Halanaerobiales bacterium
TGGAGAAAAATTTAGAAAATAGTCAGAGGATTATCCAACGGGGGGAAAATATTGTTAAAAAAAATTAAGGGATCTATGTTTGCAAAATTTGTTCTGTCTTTTTTAGTCATTATTATTTTATTTGCTGCAGCCAGCTATGTTGAATATTATTATTCACATCAGGTAATTGAGATGGAAGAAGAGATAATGGAGATGCAGGATTTTCAATTAGAACTTGCTCAGCTTGAGATTGACCATCATCTCTGGATGATCAGCCTTTATGAGATGATGATTGGAGGCCCGGCACCTGAGCTGGGTGATCATACCGAATGTAATTTAGGTCAGTGGTATTATAATATCACGCCACCGGAATATTTAGAGGAACCATATCAGGCACTGGAGGAACCCCATGCTGAGCTGCATAAATATGGTCAGGAAGTTGTAGCACTTTTTACCAGTGGTCAGCAGGAAGAAGCAAGGCGGGTATTTAGGGAAGAGATTAAACCAAATTTAAATCTGGTGCGAGAGAATCTGGGAGAAATGATCCATTTAGCAGAGGCTGAAATTGAGGAGCTAAAAGCTGAAAAAGAAGATATGATGGCTTTCTCAGATACCATTTTCTATTCTGCCAGCATAATCACCCTTTTATTATCAGCTTTAATTGCCTGGATCTTAACCAGAACTACAGTTGGCCCGATTAATCAGCTGGTTGAGCAGGCTGACAAAGTAGCAGCAGGAGACTTAAGGAATAAAGTTCAGTCAAAGAAAACCGATGAGTTGGGAACACTGGTGACCGCTTTTAATAAGATGATCGAGACCTTACGCAACCTGGTTAATAATATTGATGACAATACTGATGCTGTTGTAACAGCAGTTAAAGATCTGAATGCAGTTTCGGAAGACACCGGCCGCGGTTCTGAAGATATTGCCCGCAGTATTACTGAAGTTGCAGAGAGCAGCTCGGAGATTGGTAATGAGATAGCTGAAGTTAAGAATGTAGCAAAACAGCTTAATCAGGAAGGTAAAATCTTAAAAACAAACACTGAAGAAAGTCTAAAGATGGCAGATCAGTCTGCGGAATCTGCAGAAATGGGTCAAAAGGCTATTCAACAGGCAATCAGTCAGCTGGATGTGGTCAGTGAGACTGTAAACTTTGCGACTGAGGCAATTGAAAAACTGGGTAAGCGTTCACAGGAAATTGGCCAAATGGTAGAAATGATCGAAGGTATTTCTTCTCAGACCAATCTGCTGGCTTTAAATGCAGCAATCGAGGCAGCCCGGGCCGGTGAAAAAGGAAGAGGTTTTTCTGTAGTGGCCGAAGAAGTTAGAGAACTGGCTGAAGAGTCCTCTGAAGTAACAACTCAGATCAGTTCTTTAATTGAGGATATTCAGTCAGAAACAACTGCAACTGTTAATTCAATGGATACCAACATTGAAGAGGTAAATAGACAGATTCGGATTATTAACGAAGCGGGAGATTCTCTGGATCAAATGGTTAGTGCCTCAGAAAAAACAAATAAAAAAATAAAAGAAATGCATCAATTTGCAGATCACCTTGATGAGATTATTGATACAATCAATAATGCTGTAGATTCTGTAGGTAGTGCAATAGAAAACAATTCTGCCAGTGCAGAGGAGGTTTCTGCTCTAGCGGAAGAACAGAGTGCAACTGTAGAGGAAATATCAGCTTCTGCAGACGAACTGGAAAACATGGCAAAACATTTACAGTCACTTATCAAAAATTTTGAGGTGAAATAAAATGAATCAGAATGATCTCAGTCAGAAAATAAAAGAAAAAGCAGCAGCAGTTGAGGAATATGTGATTAAAATCCGGCATCAGATTCATCAAAATCCGGAGCTGTCTTTTGCAGAAAATAAAACTGCAGCTCTGGCAGCTGCAGAAATGAAGAAATTAGGATTTGAAGTAAGAGAAAATATCTTTGGGACTGGAGTTACTGCTACTTTTAAAAACAGCAGTGAGCGCGAGGCAAAAACTCTTCTAATCAGGGCTGATATGGATGCCCTGCCGGTAAAAGAGAAGAATGAGCTTAAGTTCAAGTCAAAAAATGAAGGAATTATGCACGCCTGTGGTCATGATGGACATACTGCGATTTTGATTGGAACTGCTCTGGTGCTCAAAGAACTGGCTGCCAATTTTAATGGTAATTTAAAATTTCTTTTTCAACCGGGGGAGGAGACCTCAGGTGGTGCTGAAGGGATGATCAAAGAAGGAGTGCTCAAAAACCCTGATGTTGATGCAGCAGTTGGTCTGCATCTCTGGGGCAGCAGTCCTGAAGGAGTTGTAGAATACAAAAGCGGTCCTTTTATGGCCTCACCTGACCGTTTTGATCTAAAAATAATAGGCAGGGGTGGACATGCTGCCCGACCGCAGAATACTATTGATCCAATTCCAATTGGAGCCGAAATAATTTCTGCCCTCCAGACAATTGTCAGCCGCCGGATTGATCCTCTAGAGTCAGCAGTTATTTCTGTCTGTAATTTTGAAGCAGGCAGCACCCATAATGTAATTCCTGATCAGGCAGTACTGAAGGCTACAGTTCGCTCTTTAAAGAGTGAGATCCGGGAACATCTGGCAGCAGATATAGAAAAAGTGATTAAAAATATCTGTGATATTTATGGAGCAGATTATGAATTCAATTATATTTTTGGTTATCCACCGGTAGTTAACGATTTTGAAATGACAAAAATAGTCGCCGGGGCGGCAGAAAAAATACTGGGTGAAAACAGAGTTCGAGAAAAAGAAAAGGCTGAAATGGGAGGGGAAGATTTTTCCTATTTCGGCAGAGAAGTTCCAGCAGCCTTTTATTATCTGGGGATTGCCCCTGAAGGTAAAGTAATTAATCATCATCAGTCGGATTTTAAATTTAATGATTCGGTGTTAAAAGATGGGGTTGCTGTAATGGCCCAGGCTGCTCTAGATTTTTTGAATTCTTAAACTGAAATAATTGTTACAGTAATTTATTCAGATTTAAAGCTGGGGTAAACAATATTGCTGGAAAAGGAGATAGTATAATGAACAGAGATAAAACTATTTTAATAGTAGATGACAGCAAATTGAATATTAAGCTATTAAGTGATATATTAAAAGAAAAGTCCTACCAAATTTCTTTAGCCAGAAGTGGCAGGTTGGCTCTGGAATTTGTAAATATGAAAAAACCAGATCTAATACTGCTTGATATCATGATGCCCGAAATTGATGGATTCGAAGTCTGCCGTCGTTTAAAGGCTGATCCAGAAACCCAAAATATTCCCATTATCTTTATCAGCGGTCTGGATAAAAGCAAGGATGTTGTTAAGGGATTAAAAGCAGGAGCAGTAGATTATATAATTAAACCTTTTCAAAAAGAAGTGGTTCTGGCAAGGGTCAATACTCATTTAAAACTCAGTGAGACCCAGAGAAAGCTTGAGAAAACTAATAATGAACTTAAAGAGCTGTTGAAGGAAGTAGAGTATTTATCCTTCCATGATGAAATGACAGGATTATATAATAGAAGATACTTTGAAAATGAATTGGCCAGACTATCTACCTCACGCAGACTGCCGATTACCCTGATGGTGGCCGATCTGGACAGGTTAAAAATTATTAATGATAATTATGGGCATAAAAAGGGAGATCAGTATATCAAAGGGGCAGCAGAAATTTTAAAAGAATCCAGCCGGGATGAAGATATAGTTGCGAGAATTGGTGGAGACGAGTTTGCAATTGTACTGCCGGATACAGGTTTTGAGGCTGCGGATAAGATTTTTCGACGGATTAAATCTAATCTTAAAAAGTATAATCAGCAGCAGGAGCTGGTAGTAGATTTGAAGATATCACTTGGATTTGCTGTCAAAACGAAAAAAGAACAGAATTTAGATCAGATATTTAAAAAAGCTGATAAAATAATGTATAATAATAAGAGAAAGAAGAGTTTTTCTGAATCAAGAAATAAACCAGTGAGTAGTTAGTAGAGAGTAAAAATGGAGGCTGAAATATGGATTATATTAAAAAATCACTTAAGCTGCAAAATGTTTGTTACGACATTCGAGGACCGGTTCTGGATGAGGCTACCCGCTTAGAGGAAGAGGGCTATAATATTTATAAGCTGAATATTGGGAACACAGCCCCTTTTGGTTTTAATGCTCCGGATGAGATTATCCATGATGTAATGTATAATTTGAAAAATTCTCAGGGATACTGTGAATCTAAAGGTATTTTTCCTGCCCGAAAAGCAGTTATGCAGTATTATCAGAAAAAAGGAATTATGGATGTGGAGATTGATGATATTTATATCGGCAATGGGGTTAGTGAATTAATTACAATGGCTATGCAGGGACTGCTGGATAATGGGGATGAGGTTTTAATTCCAACACCGGATTATCCTCTCTGGACAGCTTCGGTCAATCTTGCCGGGGGTAAGGCTGTCCACTATATTTGTGATGAACAGTCAAAGTGGTACCCTGACCTGGATGATATTAGAGCTAAAGTTAATGAGAACACGAGGGCAATTGTGGTTATTAACCCAAATAATCCGACAGGAGCCAATTATCCGGAAGAAATTTTAGAAGGAATTATTGAGGTTGCTCAAGAAAATGAGCTGATTATTTACAGTGATGAGATTTATGAAAAAATAACCTATAATGGAGCCGAGCACACTTCAATTGCCACTTTGACTGAGGATGTACTGGTAGTTACTTTTAGTGGGCTTTCTAAATCACATCGGGTTCCTGGATTTAGAGCCGGCTGGATGATGCTCAGCGGCCAGAAATATCATGCCGAAAGCTATATTGAAGGTTTAAATATGCTTTCTTCTATGCGGCTCTGCAGTAATGTACCCTCTCAATATGCTATCCAGACTTCTCTGGGAGGATATCAGAGTATTGATGATCTGGTGCTGCCGGGTGGTCGGCTTAAAGAACAGCGTGATTTGGCCCATCAGCTGCTGACAGATATACCGGGAATTAGCTGTGTTAAACCGGAGGCAGGTTTGTATCTTTTCCCAAAAATCGATAACGAGAGGTTTAATATTACCAATGATGAACGTTTTATTCTTGATTTTTTAACTCAGGAGAAGGTGCTTTTAGTTCCGGGGAGCGGCTTTAACTGGCCAAAACCGGATCACTTCAGACTGGTCTTTTTACCACCTGAGGAAGATTTAAAAATTGCTATTGGTCGGTTAGAGAAGTTTTTAAGCACCTATCAGCAGTAATCATGGTGCTTTAGTAATAATTGTAATTCTTCTGTAATTTTTCAATAATGGTAATTCGGTCAGCAAAGAAGAAAATTAAGGATTGATCTGATGTTAAAAAAATCATTTACAGCTTTAATGGCCTTAGTAGTTATTCTTGGTGGTTCCTACTTTTATTTTGATGACCAGCAGGCAGTAGAAGTCTATATAGAAAGAGTTATTGACGGTGATACAGTTGAGACTGCTGCCGGTGATTCTATTCGACTTTTAGGTGTTGATACACCGGAGATTAACTGGGATAATAATAGTGAGTCCGAGTTTTATGCGGAAGAGGCCAGAGAATTTACCTTTGACAATTTAGAGGGGCAAAGTGTTTTACTGGAGTATGATCAGGAAAGAGAAGACCAGTATGGCAGGATTTTAGCCTATATTTATCAGGATGGCCAAAATTTTAATCAGAGGCTGCTGGAAGCTGGCTATGCAACTTTAATGATAGTTGAGCCCAATGATAAATTTGAAAATGATTTTAAAAATGCTGTCTCCAGGGCAAGAGAGTCCAGAAAAGGCATCTGGTCCCAGGTGCTGGAAATGGAAAAATCTCTACCGGTCATTTCCTATCAGCAGGCTGAATTATTCAGAGGTAAAAGAGTAATTGTAGCAGGGGAGATAGTTGATACTGCAGCTGCTGATTCGGTAAACTATCTTAACTTTTCTAATGCTTATCAGAATACACTATCGTTGGTGATTTTTAACGGGGATTTAAATAAATTTGATTATCATCCAGCAGAATATTTTCTGGATAAAAAGATTAAAGTCTTAGGTGAAATTGAATTTTATCAGGGTAGCCCCCAGATTATTATTGATGATCCGCATGATATTTTGATTACAGAATAATATTTTGATTACAGATTAAAAATTGAATTGATGAATAATAATTTGATTATAAATTTGAGTTAATTAAATTAGTGATAAATATTCAATATCACTAAGTATATTATACGAGGAGGCTGACAGATGAAAAAGGTACTGGCTCTGGTCGGAGACTATTATCATCCTTCCGACTATTTAAAACAGGCTTTAAAAATGATAATAAAAAATGATTATCAGCTTGATATTTTCAGCAGTCATCAGGAAATTGACTGGGAAGGTTTGCTGGAATATGATGTTTTAATTTTAGCAACCTGGGGCAAAATAAATGATCCAGATGATGAAGCCTACTGGCTTGACGAATACCACGAAAAGAAAATTGATCAGTTTTTAGCAGAGGGTGGCAAATTATTTTTAGTTCATTCTGGAACAGCAAGCTACCCCAGAGATGGACTTTTTAGAGAGATTGCCGGGGGACATTTTATTCAACATCCGGAAGAACATCCCGAAATTACTATCAAAGCTGCAGCAGATAATTTTTTGACTCAGGGAGTTCAGGATTTTAAAATTACAGATGAACAGTACTTTATGGATGTGGATCCAGAAGTTGAGGTTTTTTTGAAAGCCGAAAGTGATCAATTTGGGGAAAGTACAGCCGGTTGGACTAAAGATTACAAAAACGGTAAAGTAATTGTACTGACACCCGGACACACTCTGGAAGTATTTGAAGAGAAAATGATGCAGAAATTAATAAATAATATTTTGGAATTATAAGCTTAAAGCCCTCTTGAAGTAATTAAACTTCAGAGGGCTTTTTTTAAATGTTACTAAATATAATAACTGAATTCAACAGTTTAGCTTTGAATTAAGGTCAAGATTAAGCTTTTATTACTCCGCTGGAATTAATACTGGTTAAGCAGTTTTTGGTTTAAAATCTTCCTTATTTTTAAACTGCAGATATAAAACAATTACCAGCAGTAAAATCCCCAGCAGGTCTAACTGCCAGCCAGGAATTAAGAGACCATAGGCACTTCCTAACAGCAGCAATCTTTCTAAAATAGTAGTTTTGCGATTTAAATATCCCAGTACTGCCGCTGCCAGTGAGAATACTCCCAGAATCGAACTTCCGGTAATTAAAATTACCTGAACCACTGTAGTATCTATCAACAGCAGTGAGGGAGAATAGGCAAAGACAAAGGGCACCACAAAACCAGCAATAGCAAGTTTAACCGCTGTCAGTCCAGTTTTAAATGGATCGGAGCCTGAAATACCAGCACCTGCATAGGCAGCTAATGCTGCTGGTGGTGTCAGGTCAGCTACAACCCCAAAATAAAGTACAAACAGATGGGCTGCTAAAATTGGTACTCCCAGCTCAGTTAAAGCAGGAGCAGCCATTGTTGCCAGCACAATATAAGTTGCAGTTGTTGGTAAACCAGTTCCTAAAATAGTACAGGCAACCATTGTAAAAAAGAGAGCTAAAAAGAGATTACCATTAGCAAGAGCAACAGTTAGACTTGTAAATTTAAGTCCAAGGCCGGTCAGAGTTGTAACTCCAACTATAAAACCAACTGAGGCACAGGCGGCAGCAACTCCCAGAGCAGAAATTGCTCCTTCTCTCAATGTATCAAGTAGATCCTGTAAGTTCATCCGGGTGTCTTTTTTAAGAAAACTTAAGGCAAAAGAAACTAAAATACCCAGAAAAGCTGCTCTTAAGGGTGTATAACCTCTAAATAAATAATAGAAAATAATAATCAGAGGAGCTATCATATGACCTCTATTTTTTAAGACAGTTAAAAACTTAGGAATTAGATCTTCAGTCATCCCGACAAGTCCCTGCTTTTTTGCCTCAAAGTGAACCATTAAACCAACAGTTATGTAATACAAAATTGCTGGTAAAATAGCGGCTCTGGCAATTGTAACATAGGGGACTCCAATAAATTCGGCCATGATAAAAGCAGCAGCTCCCATAATTGGCGGCATTATCTGGCCGCCAGTAGAAGCAGAGGCTTCAACAGCAGCTGCAAATTGAGAATTATAACCAACTCTTTTCATTAAAGGAATGGTAAAAGATCCGGTGGTTACAGTGTTTGCAACCGAACTTCCGGAAATGGATCCCATTAAACCACTGGATACAACTGCAGCTTTAGCCGGGCCTCCGGTCGTCCTTCCTGTCAGAGAAAGAGAAAGATCAATAAATAAATCACCAAGTCCTGTTCGTTTGGCAAAGGCACCAAGGAGTAAAAATAAGAAAATATAGGTTGCTGATACTCCCAGCGGAATTCCGAAAATACCCTCAGTAGTAAAATACATGTGGCTTGCAATTCGGGACCAGGAATAACCGCGGTGGGCCAGCATTCCAGGCATTTGTTGTCCATAATGAGCATAAATTAAAAATAGAATTGCAATTACAGGTAATTCGGGACCTAAAGCTCTTCGTGTTCCTTCCAGAACAATGATGATTGCCAGTATTGCCATCATCTGATCAACCTGAGTGTACATTCCAGCTCTGTGAACAAGTTCTACATAATTAAATATGATATAGGAAGAAATTGCAATACTTCCTAGAGCTAAAATTAAATCAATGGTTAGTATCAACTTACTTTTCTTTTTATCTTTTACTGCAGGATATAAAAGAAAAATAAGGGTAAAAATAAAGCCCAGATGAACCGCCCGCTGTTTTAAGGCCAACAGGACTCCAAAACCAGCTGTATAAAGGTGAAATAAAGATAAAGTTATGGCAACTGCAGAAACTAAAATCGCTGCCAGTCCAGTGTAATGTCTGTAATCTGCACTGGGATCATATTTTTTTAATAATTCATCTTCTTTTAAATGTTCTTTTTCAGCCATTTTAAAACCTCCTTAAGATAAATGTAAAATAGCTAATTTTTTCAGTTTTAATCTGCAGTAGAGTTCCTGTTTTTAAATTTTTGTATAGTTTGAAACTCTCCTGGTTGAAAATAAATTCATGCTCTGCATAATCACTGACTCTGAGCATAATTTCTGGTAAAAATTGATCTATATTTTTAATATAAAATCTGTCATTTTTTACTATATAATCTCCCTGTTCAGCAGAGGTGGGGAGACCAGCTCCATAAGACTGATATTCTGTTCCTGTTAATAATATTTTTCCATCTTTGATTTCAAAGAATTCAAGTACAGGGGTTCTGGCAACTGAGTGCTGATACTTTATTTCAAAATTATCACCCTCACTTACTTTTTCTTCCCAGATAATTTTATCTGCTTTATAATCAATAAGCTGCAGAGTATTAACTTTAAAAACAAAGAGTGAAAATACTATAAAACACAATAATCCAAACAAAAAAAATTTAAATAACTTATTTTTATTCATAAAAATGAGAGCCGGGTATTTTTCAATACCCGGTTTTCCTCCTTCTAGATAGATTTTAGAGGCTTAATATTAATTTAGTAAAATAATTTAAATCATTGATTTATTATAATTCTAAGCCTATTCTAAAATCTGATTACTTTACCTCATCATAATATTTTTGAGCACCAGGATGAAGCTTAACTGTCATTCCATCCAGAGCATTTTCTAGTTTAATATCTCTGGCTCTATCATGAGCTGCGATTAAAGTTTCTCTGTTTTCGAAAATTGCTTTAGTAATATTATAAACAACATCTTCACTTAAAGCTGCATCTGCAACAAGAATAGCTTTTAATGCCACAGTCTGAACATCCTTTTCTAAACCATTATATGTTCCTGCTGGAACAGTTACACCGGTTAGATATGGATAAGCTTCATTTAGGGATTCAATATCAGAATCACTAAAGTTAAGCAGTGAAATATCCTGAGTTGCTGCAACATCCATCACAGCTGCAGTTGGAATACCGGCTGTTAAAAATGCGGCATCAATTTGTCGGTTCTTAAGTCTACTTGCTGCTTCTCCAAAAGATAGATAATCTTCTTCAATGTTTTCATAAGTTAAACCAAAGTGTTTTAAAATCTGGCTGGCATTTGCTTCAGCACCACTACCAGGAGCACCGACGGCTACACTTTTACCTTTCAGGTCTTTAATACTATCTATTCCAGACTCATCCCGAACAATAATCTGAATAACTTCTGGATATAAAACAGCAATACCTCTCATATTATTAACCTGACTATCTGCAAATTGATTTTGACCATTTACAGCATAGCTGGCAATATCATTCTGAAGGATTGCTAATTCAACCTGCTGATTATAAATTAAGCGAGTATTTGTTACAGAAGCTCCTGTAGATTGAGCAGAGGCATTGATATTCTCTACATTTTCGTTGAGGACTTTTGCAATTGCACCACCTACTGGATAATAAGTGCCTGAGGTACCTCCGGTTGCGATTGAGAGGAAAGTAGTATCCTGTGCAGCTGCCATTCCACTGATTAAAAGACTAAAAACGATAACAGCAGTTAAAATAAATAAAGAGTTTTTCTTTTTTAACATATTCTTATATCTTCTCCCTTCTTGTTGTAAAAAAATTTAATGCTTTAACACTTTAATATATATTTTTTGAGATTAAAGTGTTCCTATATAATTTTACTATATCTAAAGTCAAAAAGCAAGAATCTGTTACAGGATTTAAAGACAATTAAAGCTAATATCCGGGGATTAGAGTATACAAATGTCTTATAAACTCACAATCTTAAAAAATGTAAATATAATATTTTTAGTGAAAACTTGAACAAAGAACCAAAATGAGTTATAATGGCATCAAAGTTAATATCTGATCAGCCGGGGCCACCTGTCTGAAAGGATATCATATTTTAGTACTTCCTGAATTTAAGGATAATTTCTGAGAATCAGGGGAGGGATTTTTCTATGTCAAAATTTAAGTAAATATAAAACATTAGGTACCAGGTTCAAAAAGCCTTTTTGGATCTGGTACAGGAGAAAAAAATCACAGCTAATGGAGGAATGAGGATGAAAAAAAGAATTGGTTCAGTAGCAGTTGTTGTAGAA
>JAXKWB010000096.1:0-8369 GCA_036172385.1 Halanaerobiales bacterium
CAATTAATACAGCCGAAATTGCAAGTATACTTCTTAATAATTTGGATTTAATTTTAAGCATTCGGCTGTATTCTCTAACAGCAAGCACAGTGATTATGCTGACGGTGATAAAAAAAGGCAGTGAACCTGCAAAAACTAAAAATATTAATAATAAAATACCGATAATTGCACTAATTATTCTTTTTTTAAGCATTACAATCACCATCATTTAAGCCGCCAAATCTTCTTTCTCTACTTTTAAATTCTTCAATAGCTTTTTTTAAATCGGATTCAGCAAAATCCGGCCAGAACTTATCTGTAAAATATAATTCTGCATAAGCAGACTGCCAGAGTAAAAAATTGCTCAGTCTCAGATCTCCACCTGTTCTGATCAATAATTCTATATTCTGCAGTTCTTCCTGATATAAATAAGAGGCAAAATCTTTTTCTTCGAAATTATTTAACTCAATTTGACCATTCTTATAATCTTTAGCTATTTTTTTAGCTGCATCAGTAATTTCTGCTCTCCCACCATAATTAAAAGCAATATTTAAAGTCAAGTTACTGTTTTCAGCAGATCTTTTTTCTATGTTCTTAATTTCATTAATTAAATTATTAGAAAGATTGGTTTTTCTACCCAGAAATTGAACTCGCACTCCATTCTCTAAAAGCTCATCCACTTCATTACGCATTGTGCGCTTCATTAAAGTTAAAAGAAAATCAACCTCTGCTTTTGGTCTTTTCCAATTCTCAGTTGAAAAAGCATACACAGTTAATGACTCAACTTTTAAGTTTACTGCTGCTTTTACTATTTTTTTAAGAGTTTTAACACCCTCTTTATGGCCGGCACTTCGGCTTTTATTTCTTTTTTCTGCCCAGCGACCATTTCCATCCATAATTATTGCAATGTGTCTGGGAATATTCATTAAATCATCCCTTCCAATTAATTAATTACCCCCTGAAAAAGGGGGTATAAATTAGCTGTTATATTGAAAAGACCAGGTTATAAGATAAAAACTTTTTTCCTTTTCGATCTTTAGTACTCGTTTGAGTCCTTTATTTTTCAAATGATTATTATTTTGAAATGGAGGTTTTATTTCTTCTAATCTGTATTCAAACTGCTGTCTTTCCATAAATTCAACCGCTTTATCCAGTGGAGAAGCTAAAAGTTTAGAAAATTTCATTTTTTAAACTTCCATTATCTCTTCTTCTTTTTTCTCAACAATACTATCAAGTTTACCGATATACTCATCGGTTAATTCCTGAACATTTTCCAGACCTCGATGCATATTATCCTCTGAGATTTCTCCCTCATCTTCTAACATTTCAAGTTCTTCGTTAGACTCTCTTCTAATTGCACGAATTGCGATCCGACCTTTTTCTGCTTTTTCATGCAAAATCTTGACCAGTTCTTTTCTTCTTTCCTCTGTTAACTGGGGAATATTAATCCTAATTACACTGCCATCATTACTGGGATTAAGGCCTAAATTTTCCTGCATAATAGCTTTTTCAATAGTTTCAATATTATTTTTATCCCAGGGTTCAATTACTATCTGTCTGGCTTCAGGAGCAAAAACTTTTGCCATCTGCTGAATGGGAGTGGCCACTCCATAATTGTTTGCTTTTATATTTTCCACAAGTGAGGGTCTGGCTCTACCGGTTCTAATAGTATTTAAATCTTCTTTAGTTTTTTCAAGTGTCTTTTCCATCTTTTTTTCTGTTTCCTTCATCACTTCTCTAAACATAAATTTGTCCTCCTCAGATCTAATTATTAACTAACAGAAGTTCCAATGTTTTCGCCAAGTAATACCCGTTTAATATTACCTTCCTTCTTTACTGCAAAAACTTTTAAAGGTATTTTATTGTCCATACAGAGAGAAACAGCTGTAAAGTCCATTACCCTAAGAGAATTATTTAATAAATCAATGTAAGATAAAGTCTCATGTTTTTGAGCATCCTCATTAACACTGGGATCAGAATCATAAATCCCGTCAACATTTTTAGCCATTAAAATAACATCTGCAGATATTTCTGCAGCCCGTAGAGCAGCAGTAGTATCAGTTGAGAAAAATGGATTTCCTGTGCCTGCAGCAAAGATCACAACTCTTCCTTTTTCCAGATGTCTAATCGCACGACGACGAATATAGGGCTCAGCAATCTGGCGCATTTCAATTGCAGATTGAACACGGGTTTCAATATCAAATTTTTCGATGGCATCCTGTAATGCTAAAGCATTGATTACAGTTGCCAGCATCCCCATATAGTCAGCTGTACCGCGATCCATTCCTTTAGCACTACCAGCAATCCCTCTAAATATATTTCCTCCACCAACTACAACTGCCATCTCAACATTTGTAGTTTTGACAACATCACTAATTTCAGCTGCAATTTTTTTAATCATTTCAGGATCAATACCAAAACCGTTATTACCGGCCAGTGCCTCCCCACTAATCTTCAGCAGTATTCTTGAATAAACAGGTTTTTCCGTCATTATATAATTAACCTCCATTAAATATTATTCTTCAATTTTTAGCTAATTCCTTTTTTATAAGCAAATTTACTTAAAAAAAGAGAACACTCTCTCTAAGTGCTCTCCTTTTTTAATTATTATTGATTTTTTGTCATAGCAGCAACTTCAGCAGCAAAGTCCTCTTCTTTCTTTTCAATACCTTCACCAATTTCAAAACGTGTAAACTGTTTAACTTCCATATCATTCTCTTTCAGTACTTCAGCAACAGTTTGATCATCATCTCTAACAAATGGCTGCTCTAAAAGACAGACCTGGGTATAATACTTATTGATCTTGCCTTCTACAATTTGATCAAGAATATGCTCAGGCTTACCTTCATTTAACATCTGTTCCTTATAAATTTTCTTCTCTTTTTCTATAGATTCTGAATCTACAGAGTCACGATCTAAAAATTCTGGATTGATTGCAGCAATATGCATTGCCACATCTTTAGCAGCTTGAGCTTTCTCCTCTGCAAATTCATTAGCAAATTCAACTAAAACGCCAATTTTTCCACCCATGTGAATATATCCAAATAAATAGCCATCAGTTTCGACTCTTTTAAATCTTCTCAAATTGATATTTTCACCAATATTAGCAATAGCCGCTTTAATAACATCACTAACAGTTTCTTTCTCATCTTTAAACCAGGATTCCTTTTCGACACTCTCTATATCTTCTGCTTCACTCTGCATTAGATGCTCAGAAATATCAGAAACAAGGGACTGAAAATTGTCATTTTTAGCAACAAAATCAGTTTCAGAGTTAACCTCAACCAGAACACCTTTTTTGCGATCATCACTTATATTTAGGCTTACTAATCCTTCAGCAGCAACTCTCCCTGCTTTTTTAGCAGCAGCTGCCATACCTTTTTCTCTTAAATGCTCAACAGCGGCTTCAATATCGCCATCAACCTTATTTAGAGCTTTTTTGCAGTCAAGAACACCTGCACCAGTACGGGAACGTAGCTCTTTTATATCTTTCATTGTAACTCCCATTTATTAAAACCTCCTTATAATAACTTATAAAACAATATTAATCATTTTTCTTAGTCTTTTAATTACTTAGTATTTTAATAACAATTAACAATTGTTATTTACTATTTTGAATTAAATATAATTAAAATTATGCTAGAAAAAAAGCGCTGCAAAGCATAAAAACTTTACCAGCGCTTTTTATTAAAACTCAATTATTCAGCAGTATTTTCTTCAACTTCAGCTTCTTCTTGTTTAGCTTCAGCTTCCTGTTTGCCCTGCTTTCCAGCAAGTACTGCGTCAGAAATAACACTGGTAATCAATTTGACAGCTCTAATAGCATCATCATTACCAGGAATGACATAATCTATCAGATCTGGATCACAGTTTGTATCTAAAATTGACACAATTGGGATATCCAGTTTTCTGGCTTCAGAAACTGCGATATCTTCTTTTCTTGCATCTGTAATAAAGATTACATCTGGTAAACCATTCATATCTCTAATTCCACCGAGGAATCTCTCAAGCTTATCATGTTCTTTATTTAACTCGATAACCTCTTTTTTAGGAAGAACTTCAAAAATTCCTTCTTCTTCCATTTGCTCGATTTCTTCTAAACGGTCAATACGTTTTTTGATGGTGTTATAATTTGTTAACATACCACCTAACCAACGCTGATTAACATAAGGCATTCCGCACTTTTCAGCTTCTTTTTTAACGGTTTCCTGTGCCTGACGCTTAGTTCCAACGAACAATACATTTTTTCCCTGAGCAGCCTGTTCCTTAACAAAGTTATAAGCTTTATCAATTAACTTAACTGTCTGCTGTAGGTCAATGATATAAATTCCATTTCTTTCGGTGAAAATATATTGTTTCATCTTTGGGTTCCATCTTTTAGTCTGATGACCAAAATGAACACCCGATTCGAGGAGTTGTTTCATGTTTACAACTGACATAACTCCTGCACCTCCTTTCTGGTTTTAGCCTCCGACAGCATCGACTCTAAACACAACTGTATAAAAATACAGCACCAGCATTTAGATCAACTATCGTGTGTATTTTGCCACAAAAAAGTATACCATAGACTCAGAATTTAATCAAGCCTTTTTTAATAATTCTTTTTCAACAGCAGTTAAAAGGCTCCTCAATTATAAGAGGAGCCTGCAAAATCAATTTGACCACTTAAAATTATCCTTTAACCTTTTCTAATTCATCTAATAAATTATCATTAAGAACTTTAATATATGTTCCTTTCATTCCTAAAGAACGAGATTCAATTACACCAGCACTCTCAAATTTTCGTAAGGCGTTTACAATAACAGATCTTGTAATACCTACTCTATCCGCTACTTTACTTGCTACTAATAGACCTTCTTCTCCATCAAGTTCTTCAAAAATATGTTCAATTGCTTCTAATTCAGAATAAGATAAAGTGTCAATTGCTATTTGAACTGCTGCCTTTTTACGAGCTTCTTTTTCAACTCTTTCACTGCGGGCTCTTAAAATTTCCATCCCCACAACTGAAGCTCCATATTCAGCCAAGACTAAATCTTCATCATCAAATGGTGAACCATAACGAGCTAATACTAAAGTGCCCAGTCTGTCTCCTCCACCAATAACGGGAACTATGGTTGTTAATTTATCTTCAAATAAACAATCTTCACCATCAGCAAAAACACACTTGCCATCTTTTTGCTCAATATTAGACTTGGTCTCCCTGATTCTTAGTAAACCATTATTGTATTCCTCAGGAAATGATCCCTGTTCAATTACTTTTTCTTCCATGATTTCACACTCAAAATCATCGCGCAGACTGTAACCTAAAATTTTACCTTTTTTACTTGTCACATATACATTACACCTTACAGCCTCTTTTAAAACATAGGCCATATCGGAAAAATCTACTGCATTTCCACCTGTTCTCTGTAATAATCGATTAATTTTTCGGCTTTTTTCTAATAAACTACCCATTTCAATCTCCTCCATTTTCTGTTTTGAAATTATAAAATATATTTACTTAAGTCTTTATTTGCTACAACATCTTTTAATTTATCATTAACATAATCCACATCAATTTCAATTTTTTGTTCAGCTAAAGTTGGTGCTTCAAAAGAAAGATCCTCCAGTAATTTTTCCATTATTGTATGCAGCCTTCTGGCTCCAATATTTTCAGTTTCTTCGTTGATATCATAAGCGAAACTGGATATTTCTTCTATAGCATCTTCACTAAAGTTAATCTTTATACCTTCAGTCTCTAATAATGCCTTGTACTGTTTAACCAGAGAATTTTGAGGCAGCAGCAGTATATCCTTAAAATTATCCCGACTAAGGCTGTCTAAATTAACCCTTAAAGGGAATCTCCCCTGGAGTTCTGGAATTAAATCTGCTGGCGAAGAAACATGAAATGCTCCCGCTGCAATAAATAAAATATGATCGGTTTTTACCGAACCGTGTTTGGTACTTACAGTTGAGCCTTCAACAATTGGTAGAATATCCCGCTGTACACCCTGTCTTGAAACTTCAGGGCCAGATCCTGATTCTCTACCTGCTATCTTATCCATTTCATCTAAAAAGATAATTCCATCTTCCTCGACTGTTTTTATTGCTTCTGACTTCACCTGATCCATATCAATTAATTTTTGAGCCTCTTCGTCTTTGAGCATTTCTTTAGCCTGAGCAATAGTTACTTTTTTCTTCTGTTTTTTATTTGGAAAAATATTTCCCAGCATATCTTTAAAATTAATACCCATTTCTTCAACTCCGGAACCGGAGAAAACATCCATCATTTGAGTATTATTTTCTTCTACTTCAATTTCTATTTTTTGATCATCCAGTTTACCGTCTTTGATTCGCTGGTACATTCTTTTTTTTCTGGCGGCAATTCGATCATCTACATCATCTGTTTTTTTATTGATGTCGTCAACCAGATTAGAATAGTAACTGTCTTTATCCTTCTTCTTCCCAGGAAGCATCCGGTCTACAATTCGCTGAATTGCCTGTTTTTCAGCTTCAATTTCAACCTCTTCCATTTTAGCTTCTTTAACCATTCTAATTGCAGATTCTGTAAGATCTCTAATCATTGACTCTACATCACGACCAACATAACCTACTTCAGTAAATTTAGTCACTTCTATTTTGATAAAAGGAGCTCTGGCAATTTTAGCAAGTCTGCGAGCAATCTCAGTTTTACCAACACCAGTAGGCCCAATCATTAGAATATTTTTGGGAATTATCTCATCTTTCATCTCATCTTTAACCAGTTTTCTTCTGTACCTATTTCTTAAGGCAATAGCTACTGATTTTTTTGCTTTCTCCTGTCCAATTATATATTTATCCAATTCAGCCACAATTTCTTTTGGGGTTAATTGATTATTCACCTGTTTCAGACTCACCTCCATTTAACTCCTCTAAAGTAATATTTTCATTAGTATAAATACAAATAGAAGCCGCTATTTTGAGTGCTTCACTGGCGATATCCCCGGCATTCAGGCCTTGATCATGATTTGATAATGCTGTTGCAGCCGCTCTTGCATAAGGGCCACCGGAACCAATAGCAGTAATCTTGCCATCAGGTTCAATCACATCACCATTACCTGAAATAATAAGGATTTCCTCCAGATTTGCAACAATTAGCAAAGCTTCAAGTTTTCTTAAAATTTTATCTGTCCGCCATTCTTTGGCCAGCTCAACTGCTGCCCGCTGCAGACTTCCATGATACTCTTCTAATTTACCCTCAAATTTTTCAAAAAGGGTAAAAGCATCTGCAGATGTACCGGCGAATCCAGCTAAAATTTCACCATTATATAATCTTCTGACTTTTTTGGCTGTACTTTTCATAACTGTATTACCCAGGGTTACCTGTCCATCTCCAGCCAGGGCCATACAACCATTATGTTTTACTGCAACTATAGTAGTTGCTTCAAAATCTGTAATTGACAATTTAGAACCTCCTTTACTTATAATCTTATATTTTTAAATTGTCACATGATTCAAAATATTTTAATCTATTTTGTTTATATTACCATGAAAAGATCAAAAATGTCAAGTTAACGCTCCTAATTTCACAATATTTTAATCATATTTTAATCTTTTTACATAGTTTAGCGTTTGATTTTTTTAGTTATAATTATTATTGCAAACGCTTTCTTGAGCTGATTTTAAGGGCTTTCTCCAAATCAAAAACTACTTGAAATTTGAAGAAAGCCAGATAAATAAAATTTATTCTGCTTTTTCAGTATGTCCACACTCTTTATTGGTACATTTATAGTGTTTTCCTTTAGCTTTAGTTGTTTTCTCCACCATCAGGCTGCCGCATTCAGGACATGGTTTTTTAACCGGTTTATTCCAGTTCATAAAATTACAATCTGGATAATTACTGCACCCGTAGAAAGTTCTTCCTTTTTTTGAAGTTCTCTCTATGATTTCACCATCTTCACATTCAGGACAGTCAACACCAGTTTTGATTAAATATGGTTTAGTGTTTTTACATTCAGGGTAACTGGAGCAGGCCAGAAATTTACCATAACGACCATACTTAACTACCATTGGACTACCACATTTTTCGCAGACTTCATCAGTTTCTTCAACAATCTGGACACTTTCCATATTTTCTCTTGCATCTTCCAGCCGCTGATAAAAAGGCTCATAAAAATCCCTCAATATTTTTTTCCAATCTTCATTTCCTTTTTCTATTTCATCCAGTCTTTTTTCTAAACCTGCTGTAAATTCAATATCAGTTACATCAGGAAAATAATCAGTTAATAGTTCTGTTACAGTTTCACCAAGTTCTGTTGGCTTAAAATAACGACCTTCTTTTTCTACATAATCCCGGGACTCTATTGTTGACAGAGTCGGAGCATAGGTACTTGGACGTCCTATCCCCTCTTCTTCCAGGGTTTTTACAAGTG
>JAXKWB010000097.1:0-9007 GCA_036172385.1 Halanaerobiales bacterium
ACTGCAGGGAATGCGGCAGAGTTTTCTCTTCAACTGGTGATTCAGTCTGTCCTGACTGTAAAAACCTTGAAGAAGAAAAATTCGAGCTGGTAAAAAATTATCTTTGGGATAATCCGAATTCAACAATTGACCAGGTAGCAGAAGCAACAGAAGTGGAAAAAAAGCTAATAATTAAGTTTATGAAAGAAGACCGACTGGCTTCAAAAGGACTGGTTATTGATTTTAAATTAAACTGCAGCCGCTGTGGTAAAGAAATTGAATCGGGGACATTCTGTAAAAGCTGTAGAGACAAACTTGTCAGCCAGTTCAAAGACAGTTCTCAAGCAGAGGAAGAAGATGATGATTATACTGGAGGAGAGATGTTTTTAAAAGATCGTTTTAAAAAAAGAAGATAGTACTGAGTAAATTAGTTGAGAAAAAGCATAAAAGATTGAGAAAAAGAGCATAATGAATATAATTCAACTTAACTGGACTTAATGGCATTTTGTGCTCTTTGTCGAGATTTAAATAATCTGCAGTGCTGACGATATTAATAATAGAAGCTGAAAGTGAAATATTTAAAATGGGAGGGATGAGCCGTGAAGATTGATAACAATAATCTAAATATAGCAGAGATAGCAGGTCAATATAAGAAAATGCAGCAGAATCAGAATAAAGAAAACAAAAAGGTGCAGAATGATAAAATGCAGATATCAGATAAAGCAAAAGACATAATTCAATCAAAAAAAGAACTGCAGAAGCGGCCTGAAGTGCGCACTGAAAAAGTAGCGGCTTTAAAGGAAAGAATAGAAAATGGAAGTTATAAGGTGGACAGCAAAAAAATTGCAGTTAAAATCTTAAAAAATCTTGAGTAGGTGTAAAAATGGCTGGTGATTTAAAAGCAAAACTCTTAAAAATATTGAAAGAAGAAAAAGGATTATATGAGGAGCTCTTCAGTGCAGCTGAAGGTAAAAAAGAAGCACTGATTAAAAATGATGCCGATCAGCTGCTGGAAGAAGTTAAGCTTGATCAGAAGATAATTCCCGAAATAGAAAAAAAAGAAGAAGAGAGAAATGAAGTTATCAATGAGATAAAAGAGAAATTTAAATTAGATACAGAAAAGAATTCATATAAAGCTATTTTTAAGGAACTGCCTGCTGACTGGTCAAAAAAATTTGATTCAATCAGAAAAGAGCTGCTTGAAATGACAGAGGAGTTCAATAAACTGAATCAGAATAACCAGCGGCTTTTAGAACAGGCTTTAAAGTTAAATCAGATTTCTTTAAATACGATAATAGATAATTTAGAAGATAAGACAACTTATGCAGATCCCGCAAAAAATTCAGCACAGCCGAAAATTTTAAATAAGCAGGGATAGCAGAGAGATGAGAGAGGTCAAAGTCTGCCTGTAAACCATGATGTGGGCTTGTCCCGAGGAGGAACAATTGATGAGTACTTTTGGTGGATTGAGTATCGGTTTAAGGGCTCTAGAAACACAGCGAAAGTCCCTTGATGTAACCGGTCATAATATAGCAAATGCAAATAATGAAGATTATAATAAACAGCGGGCCATCCATTCAACAACTTATCCCCACACAAGACCCGGAATGAATACCGGATTTTCCAGTGGACAGATGGGTACAGGTGTTGAGGTAGAGACAATTGAGCGGGTAAAAGACCAGTTTGTTAATAGGCAGATGATGAGAGAAAATCAGACTTCTGCCTATTGGGAAGAGCTCAGTCAGGGCTTAGAAAAGCTGGAATATATAATCAATGAGCCTTCTGATTCCGGTATAAGCAGTTCGATCAATCAATTCTGGAATTCACTGCAGGATTTGAGTAATAATCCAAATAACACTGCAGCCAGAAATATGGTCAGGGAAAATGCAAAAACAATGATCGATGCTTTTCAGAGTGTTGATTCACAGCTTAAAGATTATCAAACAAATCTCAATCAAAATCTCGAGAATGTTAAAGAAGATATAAATAATACTGCTGAAAGAATTGCAGATTTAAATAAACAGATAATTTCTGTAAAATCTACAGGTCAGAATCCAAATGATCTACTTGATAAAAGAGATGCTCTTTTTAAAGAGTTAAATAGAAAGATAAATGTCCAGGGTAGAGAAGATGGACTCGGTAATCTGATTATTACAACTGATGGAAGACAGATTGTTAATGGCTCAGATCATTATGAGCTTGAGGTTGATCCAGGTGATGAAGAAAATACAGCAGAACTTATCCACAGCAGAACAGGTGATCCAATTGAGCCGACAAATGGACAGACAAAAGCGATGTTTGATTTACGTGATGATAAGATTGATCTTTATAGAGAAAAACTGGAAAATCTGGCAGGGGAACTGGTAAGTGAGTTTAATGACCGCCACCGCACAGGTTATGATCTGGAAGGTAATCAGGCAGGAAACTTTTTTAGAGATCTGGAAAATATAGCTGGGGGCAATAAGATTGCAGAGATGGCCTTAAGTGCTGAAATTAAAAAAGAAGGTGGACTGGCCAGAATAGCTGCAGGAAATTACAGTAATGATCCAACTGTTGTAGGTCTGAGTGCGGTAGAGAGTACAGCTCTTGGAGATTATGCAGTTGATATAAAAGAGAATGACAGTAATGCAGATCAGTGGGATATTACAATCTCAGATTTAGAGGGAAATCAGCTTGACAGCATTACTATAAATAAAGAAGAAAGCATAGGATTCGACTCTTCTCTGGATACAGCAACAGCCGATCCAGATGACATAATAGGATTTGTAACAGCTGACAGCGGAGAATTCAATTTAACACCGAGAGATGCAGGAACAGCAGAAATTGGACTCAGCCAGTTTTCGGGAAGTGGAGACAATGCTTCTTATCTGGCAGCAATGTTTGATAGTGGTGAGGTAGTAGAGGGAACTTCAATAGAAGGCTACTTTAGAACTATTGTCTCTTCAGCCGGAGCTGAATCAAAGCGTTCACAGGAGATGGAGAACAATCAGAAAGCTGTGTTAGATCAGCTGAAATCTTTAGACCGCAGTGTATCAGGTGTTTCTTTAGATGAAGAAATGGCCAATTTAATAAAATATCAGCAGGCTTATAATTCAGCTGCTAAATATATTACGAAAACAGATGAGATATTACAAACTTTAATCAATATGATATAAAGATAGGAGTGTAAGTTATGAGGGTTACTAATTCGATGATGGTCCGCAATATACTGGGTCACCTCCAGAATAATATGGAAGATTTAAATAACCTAAATGAACAGTTAAGTTCTGGGAAGCTGTTCCAGAAGCCATCTGATTCACCGATAAAGGTTTCGGATAGTTTAAATTATAAGTCGATATTGAACCACAATACCCAGTATCAGAGAAATCTCGGTCAGGCAGAAAACTGGCTTAATTCAACTGAGAGTGCTCTAAAAAGCGGAACAGAGGTAATTCAAAGGGCAAGAGAGCTGACAATTTATGCAAGTACTGATTCCTTAACAGCAGAGGATAGAAATAAAATTGCGAGTGAAGTTAAACAGCTGAGGGATGAATTGATAGATATATCTCAGGCAAAACAGGGTGAAAATTATATATTTTCCGGACAGAGAATAGATCAAAAACCTTTTGATATAAATAAAACCCCTAGTTATACAGTTGACTACCAGGGAGATAAGAGAGGAATAACCCGCCAGTTCAATGATGGTGTTGAGATGAAAATCAATTTAAATGGAGAAGATGTTTTCAAAAAAGATATTGAAGCTCTTAATGATCTGTATGAAGAACTTAAAAATGGGGGCTCAGGTGAAGATATAGGTAATTATGTAGAAGATATGGATATAAGTATTGATAATTTTATAAACCTAAGATCACAGATTGGTGCCAAGTTAAACAGAGTCAGGATGACTGAATCGAGGCTTACTTCAGAAGAACTGCATATCACAAAAATGAAATCAGAAAATGAAGATGTAGATCTAGCAGAAGTAATAACAAATTTAAAGATGGAAGAAACAGTTTACAGAGCTTCTTTAGCATCTGGCTCAAGAATTATGCAGCAGTCACTGGTAGATTTTATGAGATAATCATTACTTTTTAGTAATGATCACAACTCTGGGGTTACTGCTCCAAGGTTGTAATGGTTACTAAAACACCGCTGCTGACAGCACTATCGGCCGAAGTGTTGTTTACCGGGTGCTTATATAACCAAAACGAATTAGATTTAACTGGCAAGGATGCCAGTATAACAACATAAAATTCAAGGAGGAATAAATAATGAGAATTAATACAAACATTGCTGCGTTGAATTCATACAACCAGCTAAAAAACACACAGAACAACTTAAGTAAGTCCTTACAGAGATTATCCTCAGGTAAGAGAATTAATGGTGCTGCTGATGATGCTGCAGGTCTGGCAATCAGTGAAAAGATGAAAGCTCAAATTAATGGACTTGGTCAGGCTCAAAGAAACGCTCAGGATGGTATTTCAATGATTCAGACTGCTGAGGGTGCTCTTAAAGAATCTCACGCTATCTTACAGAGAATGCGAGAGTTAGCTGTACAGTCTGCAAACGATACTAATACTGAAGCAGATCGTGAGGAAATTCAAAAAGAGGTTGATCAGTTATCTGGTGAACTATCTAGAATTTCTAATACTACTGAGTTTAACACCCAGACATTATTAAATGGTGCAATTCAGGAAGGTACAAATGGAGAAGCTGTATTTCAGATTGGTGCTAATAAAGGTCAAAACTTGAGTATTGGTATTAACGCTATGGATGCTTCTTCTTTAGGTGTAGCAGAAGATGTTGCTTCAGTAAGTGCGAAAGTTGACACTACTACTCCAATTAAAGCAGCGGATATTGATGGGTCTGCACATGTGCAGGAAGGTACTTATTCTATTGAATTTGATTCTGCTACTACTGATGCTTATTTAAAAGATGAGGATGGTAATACCCTTGCAACTGCTACTTATGCAGATAGTACTGCTGAAGAGCTGACCTTCTCTACTGATGATGGTGATGTTACAATTAGTAAAGACGGCAGTGCAGTTTCGGGAAGTTCTTATGATGTTAATATTGGAGCAAGCGGTTCTGATTTATCAGAATCAACTAATACTGTTGGATTGGCTGGAGTTCAGATGAATAATAGTGAAGCACTTAGCGAAGGTACTTATACTATTACTTATGATGCTACTGCTGGATCAGAATCAACTACTTTAAAAGATAGTTCCGGAGAAGTGGTTGATACTGTGTCCGGAGTGTTAGCAGCAAGTGGAACAGTTGACTTTACGGTAGATGGTGAAACTATTACTGCAACGGTTGGTAGTGGTGGACCTACTGCTGGTGATTCTGAATTTACTGTAACTCATTCTGATTATGAATCTGGTACTTCAGAAGCAGCTACAGATTCTGATGGTGATGGGAAAATAGATACTGATGCTAAAGTAGCTAAGGGTATTGATGTACGTACTCAAGCTAATGCGGATAAAGCTATTGCAGTTTTAGATGAAGCTCTTGCCAATGTTTCATCCGAAAGATCTAAGTTAGGTGCTCTTCAGAATAGATTAGACCATACAATAAACAACTTAAATACATCACAGGAAAACTTAACAGCTGCTGAATCAAGAATCTCTGATGTAGACATGGCTAGGGAAATGATGAGCTTTACTAAGAATCAGATCTTAAGTCAGGCTGGTACAGCAATGTTAGCTCAGGCTAATCAGTTACCACAGGGAGTACTACAGTTACTCGGTTAATTTCTTGAAGAGAATAATATAAATATAGATACTAAATAAGCCGGCCGGTTTTCCGGCTGGCTTGTTTATTAAGAAAGGGTGAAAAGCTATTATGAAAGTAGAACAGATAGATTCTCTACCAAAGCGGCAAGTAAACAGCATCCAGAAAGATCAAACTAATAAAAAAAGTAATAATAGCAGTAATAATAAACCCGACTCTCTTCAGGAAGAAAGAAAATATAGTCAAAAAAAGCTTGAAGAAGATGTCAAAGAATCAGTAAGTGATATCAACGAAATAGTAAAAAAAGTAAAAGAGGATCTAGCATTTAAAATACATGATAAAACAGATAAACTTATGGTACAGATAGTTGATTTAAAAACACAGGAAGTTATAAAAGAACTGCCGCCCGAAGAAATGCTTGATTTAGAAGCAAAGATACATGAGATGGTGGGACTTTTAATTGATGAGAAAGTTTAGAAAGAAGGTGTTAAGATGGCTGATCTTAGTTTAGGTGGTTTAGCTACCGGTATGGATACAGACTCAATAATAAATCAATTAGTCCAATTAGAACAGCGGCCAATCTATAATTACCAGCAGGAGATATCAGAACTGGAGCAGACTAAAGGTGCCTGGAGAGATATCAACAGCAGGTTGGATAATTTAGAAAACAAGCTAACTGATCTCAAATTATCTTCAACCTATAATT
The DNA here is from genome assembly GCA_036172385.1 of Halanaerobiales bacterium. Taxonomy (GTDB): domain Bacteria; phylum Bacillota; class Halanaerobiia; order Halanaerobiales; family Halanaerobiaceae; genus Halanaerobium. Next base: position 6,398 of record JAXKWB010000097.1, read on the forward strand.
CTAGAACTGCAAACAGCAGTAATGAGGATGTAGTTACAGCAACTGCAGGTAATAGTGCTAATGAAGCTAATTATGATATTACAGTAAATCAGGTTGCCACAGCACAAAGATTGATTGGTGCAAGGAAGACTGGTTTTAGTGCTGCTGCAGATGATGTAATCACCCTAAATGGTACAGACGTAAATATCAGTGCAGGTGACTCTTTGAGTGATATTAGCTCCAAGATTAATGATGCAGATTCAGGATATTCAGCTTCTGTTATTGATGATGTATTGGTCATAGAAGCAGAGAAAACAGGTGTTGAAAATGTACTTTTGGATGGTAGTGATGGTTCTACTCCTACAATATCTGATAATAATGGTATTCTGGAAGATTTAGGTATTTTGGATACTACTAATGGTTATTTCACGGATGAAAAAGCAGCCACTGACGCAAAAGTCGAAATCAATGGCATTACAGGTATCACAAGTGCCAGCAACGAAATTACTGATGCTGTAGATGGTATGACCTTTAATATTAATCCAGAAGCTGCTGCAGGTAGTACAGCAACTATCTCAGTTGCTAAAGATACCGGTAAAGCTATTAAAGCTGTACAGGCTTTTGTTGATCAGTACAATAGTGTAATGGATTTTATGGACAGCAAAAGTGGTTATGATGCTGAAACTGAAGAAGGTGGAATTCTGCAGGGTGATGGAACAGTAATGAGACTGCAGATGAGGTTGAGAGAACTTGTAACTTCTAAAGTTAAAGACACGGGAGATTATCAAACTTTAAACTCTGTTGGTATTGAGATTGATAGAGATGGGGTAATGAGTTTAGATAGTGCTAAGTTAACTGAGGCTTTAGACACCAATCCAGAAGAAACTATGAATTTATTTCAGGCAGAGTCTGGAACTGAAGGTTATGATGGTATGGCCGTTCGCATGGACAGCTACCTTGACCAGGTTCTTCAGTCCAATACTGGTTTGATTCCCAGAAGACTTGATTTCTATGATACCCGGATAGATGGATTGAATGATGATATAGCAGATGTGCAGAGAAGGGTAGAGATGGTTCGTGAACGCTATGTTCAGCAGTTTGCAGCAATGGAAGAAGCTATCTCAGAGATGCAGAGTCAGCAGAGCTGGATGATGAGTCAGCTCCAAAGTATGGGAGGATCTGCTGTAAGCAGTATGATGTAAATATGATAGTAATTAGTAATTTTTGAGGAGATTGGTGAGCTAAATAGATACCGGTCTCCTTTAATTGTTTTAGGGATTAAAAATATTTCATTTTAGAGGGTGATTGTTTTGGGGAATAATAGATCTTAAGAAATAATTAAAAATAAACTTTTGAAAATCGGAAAGTTTTATGATGATAATTTAACTTAAAATTTAGATGATCCCTATAATATAATTTTAAAAATTACTGAGTCAAAGTTTATTAAACAAGATCCAGAAAGATTTAATTTAATGGATGTATCAAAATCTTTTACTATAAAATCTCTAAAAAAGAATGATATTGAAATCACTTTCTTTTTAGAAGCTGAAGTAGTTAATAATTTATATTAGGAAGGAAATGTTCAATGAATATTTATATAAACGAGAATGTAATAGAATCAGAAGATGTAATCGATAAAAATGATATTTTAGAGCTAGTGGAATCTGAGTTAGAAAATGAAGTAATAGAAACAATCCATCTGGATGAAGTTGAGGTTTCCCTAGAATACTTTCAGGAAAATGAACTTGATTTAGAGAGAATAGATAGGATAAAGTTTGAAAGCAAAAAGGTTGAGCAGCTAATAACTGCAGCTCTTACCGAAGCAGAAAACTACCTACCTAAACTGAAAAAAGCTTTAAATAATTCAGCAGATCTTTTTAAAAATGGTAAGGAAGCAGATGCTTCTGAACTGCTTGATAAGGTGTTAAAGGGTATCCAGTGGTATCTGGAAGTTATCAATGGTATAATGTCTTTAATAGATGATGAAGATCTAAAGGATAAAGGAAATGTGATTACTGCTAATTTCACTCAGGCACTTAATAGAGAGATGATTGCCCTTCAGAATAAGGATTATGATTATCTGGGAGATCTCTTAGAAGTAGAGATGGTGGAATATCTTGATAAGCTAAGTGATTTGAATCAAGAATTATTAGAAGAAAAATAAAAGAGGTGTGCAAAAATGTCTGCTGTAGAAAAAACTAATTCTGTCCTAAACCAAATCAAAAATATAATTCATAATCAATTAAATAAGCCTAATCAGATTATTGATCAGAACAAGCAGGGTCCAAAAGGTGACAGATTCATCAGATTACAGCAGCCAGATAAAGTCACCTATAACTTAGAAGATTTTGCAGCTAAAGATGCGGTTAAAAGACCAATCAAGATCAACAACAGCAATAATATCTTTTTTATTAACCACAATGACCGCAATAAAGCTGTAAAAATTGATCCGGGAGAATATAACTTAACAGAAATTAAGTCTGCTATTCAGCAGCAGGTTAACGAAGAATTTGGAATCGGTAAGGTTAGTGTTAAGATGACTGCCTCCGGTTCAGATCGCTTTATCTATGCCGAAGATAAGAAAGAAGAGCATGTTCTGGATGAGCAGGGTTAGATAGATTAGTACTTAAA
>JAXKWB010000098.1:0-7338 GCA_036172385.1 Halanaerobiales bacterium
ATCTAATTATTGAAAGGGTGATTTAATTGACTTACAAGAGAAGAAAATGGTATCCGGGTGCCAAGTATCATGTTACCTGTAGAGGAAACAGAAAAAATAATATTTTTTTAGACAAAGTGGATTATAAGATCTATCTAAGCATTCTAAGAGAAGTTAAAAGAGCAAAACCGTTTAATATTCTGACTTACTGTTTAATGCCCAACCATGTTCATCTTCAACTAAAAACAGATGTAATAGCAATCTGGACAATTATGCATGGGATTAATTGGCGTTATTCAAAATATTTTAATGAGCGTCATGATACGGTAGGGCACTTATTTCAGGGGAGATATGCTTCTAAATTAATTGAAAATAATTATTATAATTTGACTGTTAGCCGTTATATTCATTTAAATCCTGTTAAAGATAAATTAGTAATCAGCCCAACTAAATATAAATGGAGTAGTTATGCTGAATATATGGGAGTTCAGAAGAATAATCTGATTGACAAAAACGAGATTTTAAGTTATTTTGGAGGAAGGAGAGAATTTTATAATCGTTATGTATTATTTGGAAAGAATTGCGGGAGTAATAATTCGACAAAAAACGACAAGTAAACGGTAGGTGTAATAGGTGTAAGGTGTACGTAGTAATAATATATGTTATAATGTGTCTGGAGGTGTTTCTTTTGATTTTAAACTGGATTGGAATTTTTAGATTAATTTTAGCTGCAGTATTGGCAGCTTTAATTGGATATGATAGAGAAAAGCAGAATAAAGCGGCAGGGATCAGAACAAATGTTATTGTGGCAGTTATTTCCTGTGTGATAATGATTTTATCAGTTGAAGTTGCCCGCTCCAGTGGTTCAATGAGTGGAATGGAGGGTGACCCAGCCCGGCTGGCCGCTCAGGTTGTAAGTGGAATTGGATTTTTAGGTGCTGGTACTATTTTGAAACAGGAAGATAAGGTTGAAGGTCTGACAACAGCAGCCAGCCTCTGGGGAGTTGCAGGTCTTGGTCTGGCAATAGGTTATGGACTATATGATATTTCCATTGCAGCAACTGTAATTATTTTTCTGAGTTTGCGGGTTGCGCCTTCACTTAAGAGGAGAGTTTAGTAAAAAGTACAAATACCAACAAAAACTAAAATTTCAGGCTAGGAGGGATATTTTGAAAAAATTAAATTTTAAGTTAATGCTCTTATTAATTTCTTTGATTTTATTATTAACTGTAAATATCACGGCAGGAGCAGAAAAAATTGAAGTGGAAGAAACCACTGTTGAGCTGGATCCTAAAAGTGTTTCAGTTCATGATCCGATGATTATTGAAGAAAATGGTACATATTATCTTTTTGGCTCCCATCTGGCTTCAGCAAAATCAGATGATTTAATTGAATGGAAGCAGATTTCAGAAGACTGGGATGCTTCTAATCCGATTATTCCCCATCCGGAATCAGAATTAAAAAAAGCTCTAAAATGGCCTGATCCAGATGCAGAAAGCACCTGGGCCAAGAGTCCAGTAAAAATCAAAGCAAAAGATTCAAATCAGTATCACCTTTACTTTAGCACAGCTCACTGGGAGTCAGAAAGATCAACAATTTCTCTGGCAGTTTCAGATAAGATAGAAGGGCCTTATAAATTTGATAAAATTTTAATTCGAAAGTACGAAGAAGGTCAGTACAGTCATGAAGCTGGCAGGGATTTTAACCATCTTAAAGATCCGGGTGTAATTGATCCCCATGTATTTTATGATAAAAATGATAATCTCTGGCTGCTTTATGGTTCCTATGCAGGCGGATTTCACATGCTGGAGCTGAATGAAAAAACAGGATATCCAGAAAATTACAATGCAGAGACCAATTATTTAGAAGAAGGTTCCGGCTATGGCAAAAAGATTGCAGGGGGTAATCATTCACCAATAGAAGGCGGATATATCTTATATAATCCTGAGACCGACTATTATTATCTCTATTTGTCATTTGGAACTCTGGCAGCAGATGGAGGCTATAATATTAGAGTGGCTCGCTCCAGGAATGTCGATGGTCCCTATCTTGATCCGATGGGAAATGATATGCGGGAATATGACAGCGGTAACTGGGCAGATGCAGTAAACTATGGAGCAAAATTAATTGGTAACTTTATTTTTGAAAAATCTGAGCTGGGATATTTATCACCCGGGCACAATTCAGCTTACTATGATCGGAAAACAGGTAAAAGTTTTGTAATCTTCCATACCCGTTATCCAGGCCGGGGAGAATATCATCAGGTTCGGGTTCATCAGACAATCTTTAACCAGCAGGGATGGCCGGTAATTACTCCCCACAGCTACCGGGGAGAAAATATTTCAGATTACACCAGAGAAGATATAATCGGTAGTTATCAATTTGTAAATCATGGAAGAGAGATCCAAAATGGTTACCGCAATCTCAATCAATCTCGGGAAATTAAGTTAAACTCAGATGGCAGGATCAGTGGTGAGATAGAAGGCAGCTGGAAGCTTGTAGATGAGTATTATGCTGAAATTAGTATTGAAGGAGAAAAATATTATGGATGCTTTATCAGGCAGTATGATCGGGGCCTGAAAAAATATGTAATGGCTTTTAGTGCCCTCTCAGATCAGGGAATTACAATCTGGGGCAGCCAGTATTAAAGCAAATCAGTTTTCAGTCACCTGAGATTTAAAAAAATAAAGAAAGGAAGAAAAAATGGGGCTTATTTTAACAGTTTTATCAGCAGCATTACTTACAGCAGCCAATTATTATGGGGAGTTATACTTTTTGAGCTGGGCTGCCCTGCTACCTTTTCTCTACTATCTTTTTGTGCTTAAAGATGATGAAATAACTTACCGCCAAATTTTCTTTAACGGCTGGAATCTAGGTTTCTGGATTTTACTTTTCTCAGGTAATTTTCTTTACCACTCCATCAAACTATACACCTCAGCTCCGATGCTAATAATAATCCTACTTCTCATTTTGTTATTTTCACTACTTGCATTAAGTTATGGCCTATTTTTTCTGTTTTATTTTTATCTACAGAAGAGGTTATTTAGCCGGAAGAAATTTAGGCCATTTTTATTTGCTCTCTGCTGGACCCTGTTCGAGTTCAGCCGGCATCATTTGCTGAGTTTTTTTCCGATCGCCAATCCCGCCTATACTCAGGCAGAATTTTTAAGCTTTATTCAGCTGGCTGAACTGGGAGGAATCTGGCTTTTAACCTTTGTTCTAATCCTGATTAACGGCCTGCTTTTTCAGCTGGTTTTTCAGAAAAATTACAAAAATATTATCATAATAGCTCTAATTTTGAGCCTGATTTTCAGTTTTGCTTATTCTCGCCAGCAGAAAAATTTTGCTGCTGAGGCTGCAAAAGAAGTTAAAATTGGAATCATCACAACTGAGATCGATCAGCAGAAAAAATGGAATTCCACTCAGTTAGATAGAAATATCCAGCTTGCTTTAAATTCTGCAGCAGAATTAAATCAGACTCAGCTAATCATTGCTCCTGAAACAAATATCACCTTTGATTTTTACTCAAACCAATATTATAGACGACAGTTTTTAAATGAAGCTGCAGATAAATTTGAAACCTCAATTCAGATTGGAGCCCTGGCAGCCGGGGATTCAGTCAGAGGACGTTATAATAGTTCTTTTTTAGTTTCAGATTCGGGAGAGATCATTGAGCGCTATAACAAAAATCTACTTCTGTATTTTGGTGAAACCTATCCCTATCAGGAATTATTAAACAAATATACTCCCTATAATTTTTCTTCCTTAAAAGCTGGAGAAAACTCAAAAGTATTTAAAAACAAAAATTTAAGCTGGAAAACTGTTATTTGCTCGGAAATTCTTTATCCGGAATATGTGCAGGCGGAAAGTGATATTGATTTTATAGTAAATCAGACAAATGAAGCCTGGTTTAATAACAGCAGACTTTTAACAAATATAATGTGGCAGGCAGCTGTGCTCCGGGCGGTGGAAAATAGGACCGCTGTGATCAAAACCGGCAATCAGGCTCAGAGTGGAATAATCTACCCTACCGGTAAATATCAAAAAGTTGATTCATCACAAAATTATCATATACTTATTATCCAGCTGCATTAATTCTTCGAGTCTGCCGCGCTCAGCAATCTGCCCGACTTCTACAAATAGAATTTAAGCGGTAAAGGCCAGGGACTAAAATCTGGCATTTTATTGTTGTTTTAGGAATAAAATGTTATAATATTGAGTATACCAGGTAATCCTGAGAAAGGAGAGGGTTATTATTTCTAATAACAAGTTAAGAATGGAAGATTTAGAAAGTGGAATGATAATTGACGAGGAAATAAGAAGTGAGTTTGGAGGAGTCTTAATCCCTCCCGGGACTGAGCTTAACAGGCGTTTAATTGTCCAGTTAAAAAATATGGATCTCAAAGAAGTAAAAGTCAAAACAGAAAAGGAAATAAAAGAAACTATAAATAAGAAAAAAATTGCCAGAGAAAAATATAAGCAGCACTTAGAAGATTTTTCGGAAACTTATAAAAAGGCATATTATATGAAAAAGGTGGACTTTAAAACAGTAAAGAGCCTTTCCGAAGAGGCAATGGAAATTTCTGATTACCTGGAGCTGGAAGATACTTTAAAAATGACCCGCGACATTGATAATTATACATATTCTCATTCACTCCATGTTGGTATTTTAGCCAATAAATTTGGTAAATGGCTGCATTTAAATGAAACCAGACTTAGCAATTTAACTACAGCTGCCCTGCTGCATGATATTGGTAAGAGTAAAATAAAAAAGGAGATTTTAAATAAACCAGAAGCACTGACAGAGGAAGAATACGAAGAGGCAAAAAAACATACTCAGTACGGTTATCAGCTGCTTAAAAAAAGCAACCGCTTTTCCAAAAGTATCATGGCCGGGATTTTAACTCATCACGAAAGATACGACGGCAGCGGTTATCCACTGGGGTTAAAAGGCAAAAAAATACCCCTTTTTGGTAGAATTATAGCAATTTGTGACACCTTTGATGCAGTAACTACCGATCGACCCTACCAGAAATCAGTTTCACCTTTTGCTGCTGTTAAAATGTTAGAAGAGGATTTTAATTCTTTTGACCACAAGTTAAAATCACTTTTTATTGAAAAGATCCCTTATTCTTTAATCGGTGATCAGGTAGAATTGAGTAATGGAGAGAGAGCGTTAATTGTTTTTATCAATTCCCGGCATCCAGAATCACCAATTGTCAGAGTTGATAAAAATTATATTGATCTTAGTGAAGAAAGTGATCTGGGTATAAAAAGCCTGATTAAAGATGTTGAAGAAGCCGAAAAAGCGGTAAAATTAAAAGAATAAATTTTTTGAGGGGATTTTATGAATTTTTTATCTTTTTTACCAACAGGAGTCTTAATTTTAAATATAATTTTTATAGTTCTGCTGATCTTTTTCGAAAGGAAAAATCCTACTGCAACCTGGGCCTGGCTTCTGATTCTGACTTTGATTCCGGTGCTCGGTTTTATACTCTACCTCTTTTTTGGCCTCACCCCGAAAAAAAGAAGAGTTTATCAGCGCAAACAGCAGGCAGATGAACTTAAAAATAATAGACTCAGGTATTTTAAACGTTCTGCCGAGGAGCAGAAGGCGGGATTTGATCATCTGGAACAGAGCATTATGAGGCTTGGTATTCAGAGTGATCTGCCGGCAGAAATCGGTTATAATCAGCTTAAAATATACAAAAACGGACAGGAAAAATTTGAAGATCTTTTTCAGGATTTAAAAAAGGCAGAAAAATTTATTCACGCCAATTATTTTATCATCAATGATGATCAGCTGGGAAATGAATTTATGCGGATCCTGACTGAAAAAGCGGCAGAAGGTGTAGAGGTGAGGCTGCTCTATGATAAAATGGGCTGCCGCAATCTTTCTCGTTATGCCATTATTAATCTGGAAGATGCCGGAGGAAAGGCGGTTTCTTTTGCTCCCTTTGTGCTGGATATCAATTATAGAAATCACCGTAAAAATGTAATCATTGACGGACAGATTGGTTATCTCGGTGGAATTAATATTGGTGACGAATATCTCGGCCGTTCCAAACGCTTTGGCGACTGGCGGGATACTCATCTTAAAATTATGGGAGAGAGTGTTGACAGCCAGCAGTATCGTTTTTTACTGGACTGGAATTTTGCCTCAGGTGATGATCTGCTGGCCGAGGAAAAATATTTTCCGGCAAAAAAATATCAGGGTAAAGAGGCACTGCAGATTGTAAGCAGTGGTCCTGACTCCAGAGAAGAAGAAATTAAGGCTATGTTTTTAAAGATGATTTATGAGGCAGAAGAGACAATTTATATTCAGACTCCATACTTTATTCCCGATCAGTCAATGCTGGAAGCCTTAATGCTTGCTGCTCGTTCGGGAGTTGAAGTCAAAATTATGATTCCTGACCGCGGGGATCATCCTTTTGTATATGCTGCCAATAATTCTTTTGTCGGTCAGCTTTTAGAAGCCGGTGCCCGCTGTTTTCATTATACTAAGGGTTTTCTCCACAGTAAGACAATTTGTATTGACGGCCGGGTACTTTCGATTGGAACTACCAATATGGATGTCCGCAGCTTTAAACTCAATTTCGAAATCAATGCTTTTATCTATGACAGAGAAAGAGCCGAATATCATGATCAGCTTTTTGAGGAAGACTTAAAGGATTCTCAGGAGATTACAAAAGAACTTTATGAAAACAGAGGCTGGACCATGAAGCTCAGGGAATCTGTTTCGCGGCTTTTGTCGCCAATACTTTAAACTTAAAATTGAGTAAATATAAATTTTAGTTAAAAAAATTGCAAATCAGTTAAAAGAATTGAGAAGTGGAGAAGACTGAGGGGGTAAGAAATGACTGTTCACTATCGAAAATTGTATATTTATACTCTGGGTAATTTTTTAGTTCGAGGAGAAAACACGGTTCTTTTTTCCGGGGAAAATAAATATTTAAACAAAAGATGGCGCCTCTTTTTACATCTATTATTTAACAAAGGGAACAAGGTAACAGACAATGAGTTGATTAAAGAGCTTGATCTGGAGGAAAATGTGGAACCACACCAGTCTTTGCGGGCTCTTGTCTACAGGCTGCGCAAGGATTTGAAGTTTACAGACAGCAAATTTATTTTAAGTGATCAGGGAGGATATGTTTTTAATCCCAGGAGTCATTTCTGGCTGGATACTGAATATTTTAGTGGAATGATCGAGAAGGCAAAAGAAGTTAAGGAAAAACACAGCTCACTCAATTTTTATCAGGAAGCGGTTAATTTATATAAAGGTAAGTTTTTAGAAAATCAGCAGCTGACAAATGTAAAGATCAATAAACTGCGGGAAAAGTATCAGGAGCTGTACAAAGA
>JAXKWB010000099.1:0-6736 GCA_036172385.1 Halanaerobiales bacterium
AAAGAAAAGAAAGTCTGGGCTCACTGCCACAAAAAATCTTATATGACAGGTTTTCAGCTTAAGGAATTAGAAAAGATGCTGCCGGAACAGTTTTTTCGGATTCATAAAAGCTATATTGTTAATTTGAGACATATTAAAGCAGTTATCCCCTGGTTTAAAGGTAAATATCAGGTTTTAATGGAAGATTTTTCGGAACATAAAATTCCGGTCAGCCGTTCCCGGGTTGATCAGATAAATAAACTCTTAAATCTCAAATAATGCAATTGAGTATAATATTTTTACAATTCAGTTAAAAATCCTTCTATAACCTCCGAATCCATGTATAATTAAAATGTAATAAAAATTTATTAGGGGGTTATATTTAATGACATCTTTTCTTATTTCTTTAGCTGTATTAATTATTGGTTATTTTACTTATGGAAAAATCGTAGACAACATCTTTGATTCACAGTTTGAACGGGAAACTCCTGCAATTTCGATGGAAGATGGGGTGGACTACATAGCAATGGACTGGAAAAAGGCATTTTTAATCCAGTTTCTAAACATTGCCGGCTTAGGACCTATCTTTGGTGCAATTGCAGGTGCTCTCTGGGGACCAAGTGCTTTTATCTGGATAGTTCTTGGTACAATTTTTGCCGGTGGGGTTCACGATTATCTTTCCGGAATGCTTTCTATTCGTTCTGGAGGGGCCTCCATCTCTGAGATTATCGGGGAAAATCTAGGTGGAACAATCAGACAGATTATGAGGGTCTTTAGTATTGTGCTTTTAGTTTTAGTAGGAACAGTTTTTATGACCGGACCAGCAATGCTTTTAGCTAACTTAACACCTGGCTTTATGGGAGTTAATATCTGGCTGGTTATTATCCTGGGCTACTATTTTATTGCTACTTTTTTACCGGTTGACCAAATAATCGGTAAATTATATCCAATCTTTGGTGGAGCACTTTTAATTATGGCTTTAGGTGTTGGTGGAGGCTTGATTTTTGGAGATTATAATATTCCAAATATCGCTTTAAACAATCTCCATCCAGGTGAATTACCAATGTGGCCTTTATTATTTGTAACAATCGCCTGTGGTGCGATCAGTGGTTTCCACTCAACCCAGTCACCAATTATGGCCCGCTGTACAACAAACGAAAAAGAAGGCCGCCGTATTTTTTATGGAGCAATGGTAGCTGAAGGAATTGTTGCTTTAATCTGGGCAGCTGCAGCTATGACATTCTTCCAGGGAACTGGCGGTTTAAACGGTGCCCTGAGTTCTCTTGGTGGACCGGCTGGTGTAGTCCACGAGATTACAGGTACAATGATGGGCGCTGTTGGTGGAGTTCTGGCAATGTTAGGTGTAATTGCGGCTCCAATCACTTCCGGAGATACTGCTTTTAGAAGTGTCCGGTTAACCTTATCTGATATTTTCGGCCTGGAACAAAAATCAGTTAAAAATAGACTGATGCTGGCTATTCCAATTTTTATCGTTGGTGGAGCCCTATCTCAGATTAACTTTGATGCTTTATGGCGCTATTTTGCCTGGTCAAATCAGACAGTGGCCATGGTTGTATTATGGGCCGGTGCAGTCTGGCTTGCCAAACACGGTAAAAATCACTGGATTGCCTCAATTCCAGCTTTCTTTATGACTGGTGTTTCTTCTACTTATATTCTTTATGCACCAGAAGGTTTCCAGTTACCTTATACCTTCTCAGTCACTGCCGGAATTATTATCGCAGTTGTAACTATGGGAATTTATATTGCTAAAATTAACAGCACTCACTTTGAGGAAGAAATTATCGTTCAGGAACAGGCAGTTTAAAAATGGTACCGGGTACCTGGTTAAATTTACCAGATACCCGGTTTTTTCATTTATACAGCTTTTAATTCTGTCTTCTCAACTTTTCTTTTTAAGTAGCGTTCACACTGCTTTAATCTATCATAACCCAGCATTATTCCCAGCATAAAATCTTCTTCATCAGTATAATCTTTCAAATTCTTTTTACCAATTTCCTTAATTACATCAACACAATTTTGATCGCCAAAGATAATATTTATTTTTTGAGAGGATACCTGATAGATTACATAAGTTATATTCTTACTTTCCAGTTTTTTTATCATAAAATCCTGATTCTTAATCTCAGCTGTATGTAAAATTAAATTGCGCAGACCTTTTTCATATTCGTATAAATGATGACAAAAAACTTTCATATAATTTCTTCCTTTCTTTAACATTAAATTATTCTAATAAATAACCCGTCAAGCATAAGAACTCAACGAGTCATTTAATACTATTCTAAAAAATAATAAATTGGATTTTAAACAGAACATATTTCTAAAATAAATCCGTGCACCACTCACTAAGTCTCTCAGCAGTTAATTCTGCCTGATTTGTGTTATCTATTGCTAAACCTATTAACTTCCCATCTACCACAGCTCTAGATTCACTAAAATCATAGCTCTCAACAGGATATTGCCCAACAAATTCGGCCCCACTATTTTTTACAGCCTCATAGATTATTCCAATCGCATCTACAAAAGAATCGGGATACATATCCTGATCTCCAGTACCAAGAAAAGCAAGCTTTTTACTGTTTAAGTCAGCTTCTTTAACCACATCTATAAAATCTACCCAGTCATCCTGTAACTCACCTAAGCCCCAGGTAGAAGATGCAAAAATTAAATTATCATATTTTTCAATATCTGTCTTAGCAGCTGAATTAACATTGTAGATATCCACATCATAATCTTTAAGTTCTGCTGGCAGACTCATAACCAATTCCTCAGTATCTCCTGTAGTACTACCATAAAACACTCCAACTTTGCTCATTATAATCTTCCTTTCGTATTTATTTTATAGATTTTGATCTTTACTTTTAGAATAAATTTGAATGGTCTAAACACAGATCGCTCTTCTTTCCAGCTTTTTATAAATTGCAGACCAGCTGCGGCGGGCATAAATAACGCTGACTCCACTCTCTTTTGCTGCATTTTTAACTTTTCGCATCACAGCATGGTTTATGTAATCAGTCATTACCAGTACAAAATCCGTGTCAGCCGGGATTTCAAAATTCCTGAACTTAGATTTTTTCCTGCCGCTGAGATGTGTAATCTCTTCAAAACCCAAATCTTTGACATTATCTCTAATCGATCCTAAATTATCTGCTCCAACTATCATTAAAGACATTCTACTCTCCTCCTTATTATTAAATGAAAACGATTCTCATTATCAGTCAAAAATAAAAAAATATATTTATTCTTCTTTTTTCTCTTCTCCACAGCAGTTATCACTACCACAGCCACATTCTCTGCATCCATGTCCTTCTACTGCATAATGTCTGAGAGAAGTGCCTGCCGCTAAAATTACTGCCAGTAAAAATAAAACAGTTAATTGGATAATCATTGCTAACTTCCTTTCTTTTGTATTATTAGGTACCAGGTACAAATAGGCCTATTTGTACCTGGTACTTATATGTTTTATATATTAATCATCTTTCACAATCTCATCAAAGTTGTATTCTTTTCCACCGGATACCGGACAGCCGCTATCACTGCAGCCAGCACAGGGACTATCAGTACCCTTGATTCCTCCATAAACTTTTTTTCCTATATAATAAACACTTCCCAGTCCTAAAACTCCCAGAAATAAATATTCCATAATAACCTCCTTAAGCTATCCAGCTTCAATTCAGCTCTACATTAAACACCAAATCCGAGCAGCAGACCACCCTGATAAATCACAAAGGCTGTTATCCAGGCCAAGACAAAGAGATATGAGGCTGTGATCAAGGTCCACTTCCAGCTTTGAGTTTCAGATTTAATTGCTCCCAGAGTTGCAATACACGGTGTATATAAAAGTACCATTGTCAGAAAGGAATAAGCTGCCAGCGGAGTAAAATTAGCCAGTAAGGCTGTTCTTAAACCACCTTCACCAGCTGCATAAACAACCCCCAGAGTTCCAACAACTACTTCTTTTGCCAGAATACCAAAGACCAGTGAAGATGCTGCCTGCCAGCTGCCGAATCCTAATGGGGCAAAGATTGGGGATACTAACTGCCCAAACTGACCGATTAAACTTTCCGCAGAAGCATATTCAACACCTAAAGGTAAATTAGCTAGAACCCAGATTAAAACAACAACTGAGAAAATAATTGTTCCTGCTTTTTTGAGAAAGGCTCCTACTTTTTCCCACATATGAATAATTACACCTTTTAAAGTTGGAAAACGATAGGGAGGCAGTTCCATTACAAAGTGAGAACGCTCACCTTTAAATAATATTTTATTGAAAATACCGGCCATAATTACTGCCATCACAATACCCATTAGATAAAGTGAAAAAACTACAGTACTTGCATGACTGGAAAATAAGGCGCCGGCAAAAACAACATAAACTGGTAGTCTGGCTGAACAGGACATCAGTGGATTAATTAGAATTGAAATAATACGATCCCGTTTGCTGTCTAAAGTCCTGGTTGCCATAACTCCCGGAACATTACAGCCAAAGCCGACAATCATTGGAATAAATGACTTACCGTGCAGTCCTAACTTGCTCATTACTTTATCCATAACATATGCAGCTCTGGACATATAACCACTGTCTTCTAAAACACCAATTGCCAGAAATAACAAAAAGATATTTGGGATAAAAACCAGTACCGAACCTACGCCACCAATAATTCCATCAGTTATAAAGGAAGAAATTAAAGGAGAAACTCCGATTGCTAAAAGCTGGGTTCCAATCCAGCCGCCGGCCATTCCAAAAAAGGTTTCGATATATCCGATTAAAGGATCACCAAGAGTAAAGGTGAATTTGAAAATTGCCCACATAACTGCCATAAAAATTGGAATACCAAGATATTTATTAGTTACCACTGCATCAATTTTGTCAGAAATATTTTCTGGTTCTTCATCTGCAGCAGGTCTTTTGACACTTTCTTCTATAACTTTATTTATAAATTCGTATTTCTTATCAATAATGACATTATCAAAATCATCTTCCGCTTTAAGCTCTCTTTCTGCAATTAAGCTCTTTATTTTTTTCGCTTTTGAGGCCCCAACTTCTCTTTCCAGTAATTTTACAGCTTCTGGATCATGTTCAATTAACTTGACTGCTGCCCAGCGCTGATTGATCTGCCGGGAAAAATCATACTGCTTAAGCATTTCTACTACTTCACTAATCAGATCTTCAACTTCACTGCCGTAGTCAATTTTTAGGGAAGCTTCGGATAAATCTCTGTTTTGAACAGTCTGTGCTAAAAGATTATCAATTCCTCTACCCCGGCTGGCTACAGTTTCTACTACCGGTGTCCCCAGCAGCTGACTTAATTTACTCTTGTCAATTTTTATTCCTTTTTTCTCAGCCTCATCAGCCATATTTAAAACTGCAATTAAGTCTACGCCCATTTCTAATAACTGAACTGTAAAATACAGATTCCGGTCCAGATTAGCAGAGTTGATAATATTTAAGACTACATCATAATCTCCAGCTGTCAGAAAATCTCGGGCGACAACCTCATCTTCCGAATATGCTCCCAGAGAATATGTACCGGGAAGATCAATTACTTCCAGTGAATAGTCCTGATAAAATGCACGACCTGTTTTCTTTTCTACTGTTACCCCGGGCCAGTTCCCAACATGCTGCCTGGAACCTGTTAGCTCATTAAACATAGTTGTTTTTCCGGAGTTTGGATTCCCTGCTAGAGCAACTTTGAGCTCTGTATTTTTTCTTTCCTTTTTATTTAAAGCCATTAATTTTCACATCCTTTATTATCTACTATTACTTTATGCGCCATTCCTCTACCAAGTGCAATTCTATTATCACCAAGTCCAACAATTAAAGGTCCACCAGAACTTCTGTGAATCTTAACTGTTTTACCACTTACAAATCCCATATCAGTCAGTTTACCTCTTGCATTTCTTCCACCAACAATTTCTTTAATGCAGGCTGTCTCACCCTGTCTCAACATTGCTAAAGGCATCACTTTTAAACCTCCTTTACCAGAATCTCTGCTGCTTCATCCTGGCGCAAACTCAAACTATAACCTCTAACCTTAACTTCTATCGGATCTCCCATTGGTGCCTTTCCTTTAACTTCTACTCTGGCACCTCTATTTAAACCCATATCCATCAATTTTCTTTTTAATCGACCCTTAGACTCAATTTTAAGTACTTCCACCTTTGATCCAACACTCATACTATCTAACATCAATTCTTTTGCTGCCATTTTTTCTTCCTCCTCGTTCTCCATAAATTTAAATGCACAACTCTGTTCTTCTATATAATTATTCTTGATTAGATAATCAACCATCTTTTCGAAACTCTCCTGACTTAAGGCATGTTCGATACTGCAGGCATCCTGATCAGCTGTTTTCTGGTCAACTCCAAGAGTTTTGTGTAAAAAAAGGTATAAAATCTGATGCTTACAGTTAATCTTTTCTGCTGCCTGCACCCCACTTTGAG
This sequence comes from Halanaerobiales bacterium, assembly GCA_036172385.1. Classification (GTDB taxonomy): domain Bacteria; phylum Bacillota; class Halanaerobiia; order Halanaerobiales; family Halanaerobiaceae; genus Halanaerobium. The sequence continues at coordinate 6,442 of JAXKWB010000099.1, forward strand.
TTAATTTAATCGGACCATATTTCTGCTGTTTAATTAAACCCTGTTCATTTAGTTTCTTTAAACCCTGATTAACAGAAGAAGCTGCAATCCCCAGTGAATTTGCAATATCTGTTACCCGGGCTGATCCATTTTTTTTAATTAAATTGAAAATTGCTTCCAGATAATCTTCCATTGATTCTGATAAAATAATTTTAGCTTCCAAAGTAATTCCCCCAATTTTTAGGCTAACCTAAAAACATTATAAAAAAATAACTTAATCCTGTATTCAATTGAAAACGGTTCTCAACTTCAATTA
>JAXKWB010000100.1:0-7783 GCA_036172385.1 Halanaerobiales bacterium
GTACAAAGAAGCTGTAACTCAGGCAGGGATCATTCTGCTGGAGCAGAAGGATTATGAGAAGGCGATTGATATTTATGAGGAAGCTCTGCAGCTTAATCCGCTCTGTGTTGATTTTTATACAGGTTTAATTGAAGGTTATAAAAAAGCAGGCAGACCTGATCTGGCCCTGACCAAAACAGAAGAGGCTATGCTTTATCTCAAAAATACCAATCTGCCGATGCCTGCAAATCTAAATACAGAAATCAACAATTTTTTTCAGGCAGATATTAGCGATAATCCAGCTGATATTCTGGAAAACAACAAATTGTGCCGGGGTGAGACTTTTGAGTGTGGGCCCATGACTTTTTCCAGTATTTATTCTTTAGAAAAGCGGAGAAGTAAGCGCAATAATAAAGATATTTACCTTGTTCACCTTAAAATCAATGGGACTTCATCTCCCGAGAAGTTAACTAGGGCGGAGAAAATACTGCGGAATACGATCAATAAAAATCTGAGAGAAAATGATGTAGTTACCCGCTGGAAACCCCGTTATTATTTAATTTTACTGGTTGATATAGCGCCAGAAGTAGTGGATAAAATTCTAAAAAGAATCCGAAATGTCTATAATGATAATTTTCCTCCTGTAGAAACCAGCATTAGTTACAGCTATCAAAAAATTTAATATTTGACTCTAACTATTATTGAAATACCGCCTTTGAGCACCGCCTTTGAGCGGTATTTTTTTATGTCTATTTTTAGGCTTATTACAGTGATAATCAAATGACATTTACCGTGATATTTAATTAGAACAGTTATTATTATTGCTTAAAGTTGAGTAGATTGCTATACTATGAACATCGATAAATAATAAAGAATAAAAAAGCGGGGGTGGTTAAAAAATTCTATTATAAATTTAATTAATATTAAGACTAGTTTAAGTGGAAGCAAGAAAAGTTTCAAGAGGAGAAGAGTAAAAAAACGAGTAGGGAAAAGTCTTCTTTTTGGAGATGCTGATCCGTTATTTTTTAACTGGTCACCAATGAAGTAGCGGGGAGTCAGGGTGAAACCGGTCCAAAAAGCAACAAACCAAAAAGGAGGAAAAATAATGAAACTTAGAAGAAAATTTTTAGTGATGGTGTTAGTTTTAGCTTTTGTCTTTGGTGCAGTGAATATGGTGGCAGCTGATGATCATACTAGTGGTCCCTGGTACACCGATACCAGTGAGTATTATGGTAATGTCCCTTATTTCAATGTAAATGCAGAAATCTTACAGCTTGGTAATGATGATTCTGCAACAATTAATCAGAACGGAGAAAATTACGCTCATATCGGCCAGGGTATCGATTTTCAGTTTGATCCAGCCCGAACTGGTGCAAGTTCTGATAACGAAGCTTTAATTAATCAGACTGGTGAAATGAATGAAGGAGAAATTAACCAGCGAGGTAATGATAATTCAGCAACTGTTATGCAAGATGGATACAGCCAGAATTCTGGAGATAGAAACTATGCTGGTGTAGGACAAAATGGTGATGACATGTATGCCTTTGTCTATCAGGATGCTAATGACAGTTTTGTTAGATCCAGCCAGTATGGTGGAGAAGGTTCTTCTGTATTTGTAATGCAGAAAGGTGATTTAAACAGAATTAGAACTACCCAACAGGGTGATGACCATTTTGCTGCAGTTTTCCAGGCAGCAGGAAGTTACTTTAATTATGCTAAGTTAGATCAGGAAGGTAATGATCAGACTGCATTTATCTATCAGGGTGGAGACAAAAACGGTGCTCTTGTAGAACAGGCCGGTTCTGATAACTGGGCTGCTGTAAAACAGCATGGAGATCACAATGAAGCAAGAGTAGATCAAAATAACGCTACTGGTTTAAGTGCTCTAGCTGTTCAGTTTGGAAATGGTAATGATGCAAATATAACTCAAACTAACTAAATAATTTAAAAGACCCCTCAGCTGAGTAATTAGAATAAGCAGGATAAGTAATTATCTGAGCAGCTAGCAGAAAAATTACTTAGTAGAGCTGGATCTTTAAATATAAGCGGGCAGTTTGAATATAGTTTGAATAAAATATTCAGACTGCCTTTTTATAAATTATAATTTAATACCGGGAGGTGTTTAAATGTTAGATAATAATAAATTAATCATACTTGCTGTAATGATGACGGCAGTAATGATTTTAAGTGGCATTGCTCTAGCCCAGGCACCACCAGGAAATCCAGAGGTTGAGTTTGAATATCCCGGTCAGGGAGAATTTAATGGTAACTATAATCCCTTTTTAACCGGAGGAGAGGATAATTCCGGGCAGGATAATGCTTCTGGCGGAGAAACTGGCCCGGATTCTGGATATTTCGAGATGGATCAGGATGCCTATATTTATCAATTTGGCAGCCATAACAAGGGTACAATTTACCAGAATGGTACTCACAGAGCAGGAATCAAACAGTTTGGCAGCAGTAATACTGCAGAGATTAATCAGCACGGAGAAAATAATTTAGCGCTGATCAAACAGTTTGGCTCTGATAATATTAATGACATTAATCAGGATGGATTTAACAATATGGCTTTCAGTGCTCAATACGGCCATAACAACTTAAGCCAGATCGATCAAAATGGTGATCATAATACAGCCGGGGTTTTACAGATTGGCGATAATAATCAGGCTGACATTGAACAACATGGTAATGGGCTGAGTCTCGAAGTAATGCTGGGATTATAACAGCAAAAACAGTATCTTAGCTAAAACCGCTGTATAACTACAGCGGTTTTAGAAAAGATTCTCAAAAAGGAGGAATTAAAATGAGGCGAAATAAGATTATCATCTTGATTTTAGTAAGCATTTTATTTTTAGGCGGATCAGTTCAGGCTTCCCAGTATACAATGAGCTGGAGTTTTAGAACATTTAACAATCCCAATGCCCGCCAGGTAGCAATTAATCTTGCCGAAAAACAGGCAGGAATGGTAGAAGAGACTGAAGATCCAATTGAAAGATTCAAAGAAAGTTTTGAAAGAAGACTGATGAGTAATATGCAGCAGGGGCTAATTGAGCAAATTACAGGTGAGGAGTCTGTAGAAGAAGGAAGTTATCAGATAGGAGATCTTGACATCTCAGTTAGCGAAGATCCGGCTACAGGAGATGTCACACTGACAATTACAGATCTGAATACCGGAGAAACTTCTGTTGTAACTTATTCTTCTGATGACTATTACTATTAATATTAAGGAATAGACAATTAAATTTAAAGCAGCAGTAAATTAAAAGGGGGATATTATATTATGAGAGTTAAATTAATTGTATTAATTATTGCTTCAGTTTTAATTTTATCAGTTAGTGGAGTTCAGGCTCAGTCAGATTTAGATAACAGACTGGCCTTAATTGAGGCCTCACAGGAGCTTGAAGCCGAAAACAGACAAAAACTAGAACCTCGCCAGCACAAATTTGGTGTTACTTTAAGCAATTTTAGTTCAGAAGGTAATTTGATGAATCCCGGTTTTAGGCTGGAAAATCAGCTGACAGGAGGACCTGGAAGTGCACTAAAACTGGTTTCAGAAGCCTATTATTTGAGGGAAGAAGATGATTTTGCAGGATTTATTTCACTTGCCTTTGAACCACATCCACTTGGTTATTTTGGAGCTGGAGCGGAAGTAACCGGTAGAGCAAATTATCAGGTTTTTGCCGGGATAAATGTAACCGAAAATATTTTTGCCGAAGTTAAGGGTATTAATTCGGAAGAGAATGGGTCTAAAGAAACCGAAATCTACTTTGGTACAGGTTTTATGATCGGTTTTTAGTTCAAGCATTTAAAAAATCCAGTTTAATTTGAATAATTAATTATAGAATAAAATACTATAGGAGCTAATTTAAATGAAGGAGGTTTAGAAAATGGGGAAATTAAAAAATAAATTTATTATTTCATTTTTTATTATATTCTTTCTGGTCGGAACTTTGATGATTATAAGTTCTGCCGCTGTATTAGGTAATGAGCATAGCGAAGATTTAGCGACAGAAAAATCAGAAAAGCTAATGGAAGCAATTCTGGCAGATTATCAGTCGATTCTTTCTTCTACTCCCAATGTGACTCCTGCTACTCAGCTGCTGGCTGCTCTGCCGGAGCGAAAAGATAAACCAGCTGTAGCAGTTTATTCGATAGCTGATAAAACCGGGCAGATAAAAGAAGAAGGTTCAGCGGTAGTCACTCAGGGTGCTACAGATATGATGATTACTGCCTTAAAGAGATCGCGGCAGTTTAAAGTGCTGGATCGGGTTAATTTTGGTGATTTTATGAATGAGCAGAACTTAAAAACCAATGACAGACTTGCGGGAAATGAAGGTCCTGGCATTGGTGAATTAACAGGTGCCGATTATCTTATTCAGGGAGCAATTACAGAATATCAGGTTGATAGAAAATCCGGTGGTCTTGGTCTCAGCATAGGCGGTTTAGGTGGTACTACTGAATATGCTGTAGCTACTACAGCTGTTGATATCAGGGTGCTTAATACTACAAGTGGCGAGGTAGTCTGGGCAGAAAGTTTAAAGGGAGAGATAGAAGGGAAACGAGTTGGAGTCCAGGCTTTTTCCTTTATGGGTAATAATATTGTAGAGTTTGAAACCGGGCGCGGCAAACAGGAAGTTATTAATTTGATAGTAAGAACTCTCTTAGAGGAAGCAGTCTTTAAAATATATCAGCAGGGAGTAATTTAATTTGATGCTAATAAAATATTTATAAAATCCTGATTTTCTTTTTTAAAGAGATCAGGATTTTTTGCTGGAAAAGTGTTGATATATACTTACGATTTTCTAATAAATTAATTTAATAGATAACAGATTAGATTTAGTTAAGAAGGAAGGTGATTGATTATGGTAATTGCTAAACATAAAAATGAACTTTTAGTTGTCTGGAAGGATCCAGTTACAAGAGAGAGAATTGTAATTGGTAGACTATGGAAAAAAGATGGCTCTTTTTATTTTAAATATATTAGAGAAGATGAGAATGAACAGGGTAGTATTGAGTATGCACTACAGATGGGATATAAGCGTATTAAGATTTTTGAAGATATTGATCAAAAATATACTTCTGACAAATTATTTGCTCCATTCCTTAATAGATTAAATGGTAAAGATAGAAAAAATAAACCATTTGAAGCACTGAAAAGAACTGGAGGGAGGCTAAATACTGACACATTAGAATTTATGGAGCCTATTGATGAAGAAAAGAAATGTAGAACAGTTAAATTTAATATTGCAGGCTGGAGACATTATGACGGAGATAAAGCTCTAGAGAATTTAGAATCTGGACAGGAACTTCACTTAGAAATCGAAGAAGATAATATTTATGATATGCATGCGATTGAAATTTGGACTAAAAATAAAGAGTATAAACTGGGTTATGTTCCAGCTGTTTATAGTAGATATATTGATAAGTTGGTAGAAGATGGAGAATACGATGCTGTGATTGATGAGGTTAATCCCAAAGCTGGACCTTATCAAATTTTAGAGATTAAGTTTAGAGGTAAGATGGTTAATCCAAAAGTGGAAGAGACCAAATTTTCTATTGCTTAAACAATCTAAAATAATATATATATCAACTCAAATCCGCTACTTTTTCTGTAGCGGCTATTTTTTTGCTATTATAAAACAACAAATGCTGCAAAATTCCTCAAAAAATGTTACAATAAAGAAGATAATCCATAAATTTTGGGTAGAGGAGGGCGGAAATGAGAGCTCAGGTTTTTTCAAGAAAGAAAAACAAACTTAAAGAGATAGAAATAACTGATCTTAATAAACCGGAGATAAACAAAAAATTTGTGAGTAAATGGCAGAACATCTTAAATTTAATTACCGATATGATAGAGGTATCTGCTGCTTTAATAATGAAAATAAATACAGAATCGATAGAAGTTTTTCTAAAAAGCCAGAATGAGTCAAATCCCTATAATACCGGGGAAGAAAATATAATAGGTGAGGGCCTGTACTGCGAAACAGTTCTGGCAGAGAACAGGGAGCTTTATATTAAAAATGCGCTTAAGGATAAGGTCTGGAAGGACAATCCTGATGTCGGACTGGATATGATATCATATTACGGCCTGCCTATAAATTGGCCGGATCAAAAATCATTTGGAACAATTTGTATTCTTGATAATAAGAGTCTGGAGCTGCAGAATAAGGACAAAAAGTTGCTGCAGGAATTTAAAAGAATTATTGAAGAAGATCTGGAGCTGCTGATAAATCAGACAGAATTAAGTGACCAGAAAAAACTTTTTGAAAATCTATTTAATAAATCTCTGGAAGGTATACTTCTCATGGATCAGGATTATAATGTGCTGAAAGCAAATCCTAAATTTGAAGAAGTCTTTGGTTATTCCGAAGCTGAACTCTTAGGTAATAATATTGAAAATTTTATAATTCCTGAATCCGAAAAAGAAGATTTCTATAAATATAAAAACCAGGTGTTAAAAAATAAAAATCTAGAAGTAGAAGTGAAAAGAAAGACCAGAACGGAAAAAATCAAATATTTTTCCTTACATGTAATTAAAGTCAAATTATTGACTGGTAAAGTAGGGATTTATGCGGTTTATGATGATATAACTGCAAAAAAGAAAAAAGACAGAGAAATTAAAGAAATCAACGAAAGACTGGAGCTGGCCATCAGGGGCGCAAATGTAGGTATCTGGGACTGGAATTATAAAACTGGCGAACTTAATTTTAATGAAAACTGGGCCAATATGTTAGAATACGAGTTAGAGGAATTAGAAAATGATATTAAAACCTGGCGCGACCTGGTTTATGCTGGAGATAAAGAAAATATTGACAGAAGTTTAAAAGAACATTTTGAAGGAAAAAAAGAGTTTTACGAAAATGAATATCGAATTCAGACTAAATACGGGCAGTTGAAATGGGTAAAAGGTATTGGGAAAATAGTGGAGCGGGATCAGGAAGGTAATCCACTGAGACTGGTCGGAATCCACCTGGATATTAATGATCAAAAACACCAGGAAAAGCAGATTAAATATCTTTTATACAAAGATTCTCTAACTGATTTGTATAACCGGAGATTTTTTGAAGAAGAAATGAAAAGACTGGATACCGAACGACAGCTGCCGGTAAGTATTATTATGGCTGATGTTAATGGACTTAAAATAATTAATGATAGTTTTGGCCACCAAAAAGGTGATGAACTTTTAGTTAAAACAGCTGAAATTTTAAAATCTTCCCTTAGAGATGAGGATATTTTAGCCCGTCAGGGTGGAGATGAATTTGCAATTATTTTACCTCGAACAGGCAGAGAAGATGCTCAAAAAATAATAAACAGGATTAATGAAAAATGTGAAGACACCGAAAATGATGAACTGAGAGTTTCAATTGCCCTGGGGACTGCTACAAAGGAAACCCCGGATCCTGATCTGACAGAGATTTTAAAACAGGCAGATAATGAGATGTATCAAAATAAATTATCAGAAAGTAGAAGTACCAAAAGTGAAATAGTAAAAAGCCTGGTGAATACTCTAAATGAGAAAAGTAATGAAACAAAAGAACATTCCGAAAGAATGAGCGGATTGGCTTTTGAATTCGGAAAGTTTTTAGATTTAAATAACTCTCAATTACATAGATTATCGCTGCTTGGAACCTTACATGATATCGGGATGATCACAATACCGGAATCAATATTGAATAAAGCCGGGAAGTTAACAGAAGTCGAATGGGAAGTTGTAAAAAAGCATCCTGAGACTGGATTTGAAATCGCTTCTTCATCAGAAGAGTTTGTGGTTATAGCTGAAGATATTTATGCACATCATGAACGC
>JAXKWB010000101.1:0-7806 GCA_036172385.1 Halanaerobiales bacterium
GGTAGTATTATTCTTGTTTTTGAGTTCAGGTCTTGTTTCTGCCTATAATCAGGCGCCAATATTAGAAGCTCAGGTTGATAGCGGAGAACTTGCTCCTGTAGATGAAAGACTACCCGAAAATCCATATGTAGCCGAAGTGGTAGAAAAAATTGGTGACTATGGTGGAACTTTGAATTGGTTTGCTACAAATGCGACTGATGACCCTAAATTAATGGCTCTTTACAATAATATTAATTTAGTTCGTTACACACCTAGTTTAACCATCAAAGCTGATTTAGCAGAAAGCTATGAGGTTTCAGATGATTTGTCTACTTATACTTTTCATTTAAGAGAAGGTATTCGCTGGTCTGATGGTGATTTATTCACAACAGATGATATTATGTTCTGGTTTAATGATATTATAAAAAATGAACAGTTAACTGCAGAGTCCGGTAGTGGCTGGTTAAAGATTCAGGACCAGTTACCAAAAGTTGAGAAATTGGACGATTATACAGTGAAATTTACTTTTGCTGCTCCTAATCCTTATTTTTTAGAAAAATTAGCTTTCCCCGGCCGTAAGCCATATGCCGCATCTCATTATTTAAAACAGTTTCATGCTGATTATGCTGATGCAGCTGAGTTGGAGAAGAAAGTGGCAAATTCTAACTTTGATAAGTGGGTTGGTTTATTTGAATCTGAGAACTCCAAGAAATTTTTCAGAAATCCTGATCTTCCGGTAATAGAACCATGGGTTCCAGTAACAGAGCCGCCTGCAAATAGATTTGTCTACAAAAGAAATCCATATTTTTATAAAGTTGATGAAGAAGGTAATCAGCTACCATATATTGATGAAGTTGTACTGAAAATTGTATCTGATAAAGAAGTGCTCTCTATGCAGGTAGTGGCTGGAGCTGCTGACTTACAGATGAGGCAATTAATGACAAGTAACTATACACTTTATAAAAACAATGAGGAAAATGGTAACTATAAAGTGTTAAAATGGCAGAGAAATACCCCTTCTTTACCCACCTTTGCACCTAATATTACTTATGCAGAGGATGAATGGATGAGGGAATTAAATAATAACAAAAAATTCCGCCAGGCTTTATCTCTTGCTATAAATAGACCGGAATTAAATATGGTAGCTACAAAGGGTTTGGCAGTTCCACGTCAGGCAACAGTTTATCCCCAGTGGGAAGGATTTAAAGAGAAATGGGCTAATGCCTATGCTGAGTATGATCCTGAAAGAGCAAACAAGCTCTTAGATGAAGCTGGTTTTACTGAGCGCAATTCGGAAGGGATCAGACTTAAAGACGGCAGACCACTACACATAACTATTTATACTGGAGAAGATCCAAACCTGCCAAGAACAATGAATATGCTTAAAGATTATTGGAAGCAAATTGGAGTAGACATGGACTATAAAGGGCTTGAGAAAACGCTGCATTATACCAGAAGAGATGCAAATAAATTACCATGGGCTTACATTGGTGGAGCTTCCTGGTCTCCAACTTATCCCTATAATTTTGTTCCAGTAAGTAATTCCTATTCCTCAGGTAACTGGTGGGCTCCATTATATGCCAAATGGTACGAATCAAATGGACAGGAAGGTGAAGAACCTCCAGCAGAGATTAAAAAGTTAATGAATATCTATGATAAAATTCAGATTACAAAAGATCAGGATAAAAGAGTAAAATTGTGGCAGCAGATTTTTGAGATTCATGCTGAAAACGTCTGGATGATTGGAACTATGGTTTACATCCACAATTTGTAATTAAGAAAAATTATGTACGTAATGTTCCAGAGAAAGCTTTGGCCAGTTGGGATTATGGAGCATATTTTGGTCCCAGTGAGTTTTATCAATTCTATATTGAAAAAGCAGCTCAGGATAAGTAAAAGAATAAATATAATTGATACAAATGATAGAATTAATTGGTCTCTCTATTATTAGAGAGGCCAATTTCATTAAATTTACAATTATAGAAGTTTGGAGGTTAAATTATGAGTTCCAGTAATTGTGTTATTGATGTTAATAACTTACAGACATTTTTTAACACAGAAAATGGTATAGTTAAAGCTGTAAATGGGGTGAGTTTTTCGATCGAAAAAGGAAAAACTCTGGGTATTGTTGGAGAAAGTGGCTGTGGTAAAAGTATGACCTCAATGTCACTGATGAATTTAGTTCCTCGACCTAAAGGATATATTGCCGGAGGAGAAATAAACTATTATTATGAAGACGGCAGTAAGATTGATATTACTCAATTTGATCATGATAGTGAAAAAATGAGGAGGTTGAGAGGAAATGAAATGGCCATGATTTTTCAGGAGCCAATGACCTCTCTAAACCCAGTGTATACTGTTGGTGATCAGATTATTGAAGCAATAAAATTACATCAAAATTATAAAAATAAAGTTGAGCTGAGAAGTAGAGCAGTTGAAATGCTGAAAAAAGTTGGTATTTCCGCACCTGAAAGCCGAATTGATGAATATCCTCATGAATTTAGCGGTGGTATGCGACAGAGGGCGATGATCGCTATGGCACTATCCTGTAATCCACGTCTTTTAATTGCAGATGAACCAACAACTGCTTTAGATGTCACTGTAGAAGCTCAAATTATAGAATTAATGGATCAATTACAGCAGGATATGGATATGTCAATTATGTTTATTACTCATGATCTGGGTGTTATTGGTGACATAGCTGATGAGGTAATGGTGATGTATACTGGCAAAGTTGTTGAAAAATCTGATACAAAAAGTCTGTTTTCAAATCCCAAACACCCTTATACCCGGGGGTTATTAAAATCGCGACCCGTTATTGGGAGTAATCAGAGATTAGAACCAATAGAAGGTTCAGTGCCAGATTTGCTTCATTTACCGGAAGGTTGTGATTTTAATGATCGCTGTTCAGAAGCAATGGATATTTGCCAGAAAGAAGAACCACCTTTTTTTCAAATGGATAACTGTAAAGTTAAGTGTTGGCTTTACCGGAAGGAGGAAAAAACGTCTTGACTAGTAATGAAAAAGTTTTAGAAGTTAATAATTTGAAAAAATATTTTCCAATTAGAAAAGGCTTTTTTAAAAAGGTTGTTGGTCATGTAAAAGCGGTAGATGGTGTAGATTTTTCAATAAAAAAAGGAGAAACATTAGGTTTAGTTGGGGAAAGTGGTTGTGGTAAATCTACTCTAGCCAGAACCCTGGTAAAAATTTTAGAACCGACTGAAGGAAATGTAATTTATAATGATCAGGGCACAAAAAAAGACTTAGCAAAAACAACGAGCCAGGAGCTGAGAAAACTGCGTCGTAATATTCAAATGATTTTTCAGGATCCTTTTTCTTCTCTGGATTCTCGCCTGTCTGTTAGAGATATTGTAGCAGAGCCGCTTACTGTGCAGAAAATAGGTAAAGATCGGAATGAGCGTACAGAAAAAGTTAGAGAATTATTAGAGCAGGTTGGCTTAAACAGTTATCAGATGAATCGTTATCCACACGAATTTAGTGGCGGTCAGAGGCAGAGAATTGGTATTGCCAGAGCACTGGCTTTAAATCCCGAGCTAATAATTTGTGATGAACCTGTTTCTGCTCTTGATGTTTCAGTTCAGGCCCAGGTATTAAACTTATTAGCTGATTTACAGAAAGAATTAGGGCTTACTTACTTATTTATTGCTCATGATCTGGGTGTAGTAGAATACATTAGTGATCGAATAATGGTCATGTATTTAGGAAAAATAGTAGAAGTATCGGAAGCGGATGCTTTATATGAAAGTCCAAAACATCCTTATACTGAGGCACTTTTAAAATCTATTGCTATTGGAGATCCTACTTCCAGTAAAAAAAGAGAGGCTCTGGAAGGTACTGTACCTGATCCTTCCAATCCACCTTCAGGCTGTAAATTTCATACAAGATGTTCATACTGTCAGGATATTTGTAAAACTAAAGAACCTGAATTAATACCTACCTCAGATGATTATAATTCTTATGTTGCCTGTCATTTCCGAGATGAATTAAATCTTGAATCATTCAAAAAATAATTAGTAGAATTAATTAGGTAATGAAGGGAGTTAAAAAATGTTTAATTATATTCTCAGGCGTGTTGCTGTCTTAATACCAGTTCTTATATTTATTTCTATGTTCATATTTTTTATAATTCAATTACCGCCAGGTAATTATCTTGATACATATGTTGCCTTAGTTTCCAGTCAGGGTGAAACTATAAGTGGAGAAAGAGTTGCAAAATTAGAGCAAAGATATGGTTTAAATCAGCCTGTTTATGTTAAGTACTGGAAGTGGGTTAAAGGGTTTCCACTGCTTGATTTTGGTAATTCTTTTCAGTATGATAATGCTAGTGTATGGTCAATTGTTAAAGAATATATTGGGTTTTCCATTTTAATTGCTGGATCGACTCAGGTATTTATGATTGTGGTGGGGATACCGATAGGTATTTATTCGGCGACTCATCAATATTCCTTTGGAGATTATTTCTGGACTCTTGCTGGTTTTATTGGTTTGTCGATTCCAAATTTTATGTTGGCTCTAATTTTAATGTATATCGGATACTTTGTCTTTGGAATCCAGACCCTGGGAGGTCTTTTTTCAGAACAGTATATTACAGCCCCCTGGAGTATAGCAAAATTTATTGATTTGCTTTCCCACCTCTGGATTCCAGTTGTGGTTCTGGGAACAGCAGGTACTGCAGGAGTAATTCGTACGATGAGAGCAAATTTACTTGATGTATTAAATATGCAGTATATAAGTACTGCCCGGGCAAAGGGGTTAAAAGAAAATGTAGTTATATATAAACATGCTGTCAGAAATGCGCTTCATGTTATTGTAATGTGGGCTGGAATGAGGCTGCCAAAATTAATTTCTGGAGCAACTGTAGTATCAATTGTATTATCCTTACCTACATTAGGCCCTGTAATCTACAATGCTCTAAGATCTCAGGATATGTACTTAGCAGGTACAGTTTTATTATTTCAGTGTATTCTTTTATTATTTGGTAATCTAATTGCTGACATCATGTTAGCTGTAGTGGATCCCAGAATTCAATATAATTAAATCATATTTTGGCGGTAAGGAGGATAGAAATGAAGAAAGAAAATAATAAATCGAAAAAAGAGATTCTAGAAGAAGTAAAAGAATCTCCAGAAATTTTAAGCAGAAACCAATTGATGTGGAGAAAATTCAAAAAAAATAAATTAGGTGTTGCAGGTGGGATTATTGTAGTATTATTTTATCTTGTAGTTTTATTTGGCGGATTTATCAGTCCCTATACTTTAGATCATAATGATTATACACATATCACCGCTCCCCCACGTCGGATTCGTATATTTGACGAAGATGGTTTAAGTGCCCCTTTTGTATATGGATATCAAGCTTCTATGGATCCTGATACTTTACAGAGAAATTATAAACTTGATAAAGATAATAAATATTATATTGATTTTCTTTATCGAGGAGGAGAATATCAGTTTTTAGGTTTGTTTAATACAAATTTACATCTATTTGGTGTAGATCAAGGACAGATGTATTTGCTGGGAACTGATGAAAGCGGTGGTGATTTATTTACTAAAATAATACTTGGGGGTAGAATTTCTCTATCGATTAGTCTTTTAGGACCTTTAATTAGTTTGATCATTGGTGCAATACTGGGAACAGTATCAGGCTATGTCGGAGGAATTGTTGATGGAGTTATTCAAAGAGTTATTGAATTTTTCAAGTCCTTTCCCAGGATACCTCTCTGGTTAACTCTGGCAGCTGCATTACCAGCAAACTGGTCTTCACTTAGAATATATATTGGTATTGTTGTTATTTTAGCTTTTCTGGGCTGGACTGGATTAGCCAGAATGGTTAGAGGAAAAATAATGTCTTTAAGAGAGGAAGATTTTGTTGCAGCAGCTGTTACTTCTGGTTCTTCTGGCTGGTGGATTGTGCGCAAACATTTAATTCCAAATGCAATGAGCCAGCTGATAGTATCTGCTACCTTATCCATACCTTCAATGATTTTAGCCGAGGCTTCTTTGAGTTTTCTTGGTTTAGGTATCAGAGCTCCGATGACCAGCTGGGGAGTATTATTACAGGAAGCACAAAATGTCCGGACAATTGCGCTTCATCCCTGGTTATTTACACCAGCTATTTTTATTATAACTGCTATTTTAGCCTTTAACTTTTTAGGTGATGGTTTAAGAGATGCTGCAGATCCATTTTCAAGTTAAATAACAGATATTAATTGCTGTTTATATTCTAAAAATATCCCTGTCTTTCTGACTATTGATTAAATATCATTTGTTCAGGGAGATGGGGTTTTTATATTAAAAAATATATAATAAAGAAAGAGTGATACAAATGAGAAAAAAATCTGGAGATCATGTCTGGGCTGCAGATCTGGAGAATGGTAAATATAAAAATCCAGTTCTTCATGCTGATTATTCTGATCCAGATGTTATTAGAGTAAAAGATAATTTTTTTATGGTTGCTTCCAGTTTCAATTGTATGCCCGGGCTGCCAATTTTACACTCTAAGGATCTTGTTAACTGGGAGATTATAAATCATGTTTATTCAGAATTTCCAGTAGCCGATTATAATCAGGTGGCACATGGTAAAAACGCCTGGGCTCCTGCTATCCGTTATCATGACGGGAAATACTGGGTTTTTGTTGGTGATCCTGATCATGGAATATTTATGAGCAATACGGAAGATCCTTTTGGTCAGTGGTCTAAACCAATTTTCGTTAAGCAAGGAAAGGGTTTAATTGACACCTGTCCGTTCTGGGATGATGATGGGAATGCATATTTAGTTCATGCATATGCCCGCAGCAGAGCTGGATTTAAAAATGTTTTAAATCTCTGTCGAATGAGTAATGATGGAACGGAATTACTGGATCAGGGTACTTTTATCTTTGATGGAGAAGATGGGCATCCAACTACAGAAGGACCAAAAATATATAAAAGAAATGGTTATTACTATATTTTTGCACCTGCCGGAGGTGTTGCCTCAGGCTGGCAGCTGGTCTTGAGATCAAAAAATATTTATGGTCCCTATGAAAAAAGAGTTGTTTTAAAACAGGGAGATACTGCAGTTAATGGCCCACATCAGGGAGGATATGTTGAATTAGAATCTGGAGAATCGTGGTTTGTTCATTTTCAGGATAAAGATGCATATGGGAGAATTGTTCATCTTCAGCCAATGAGCTGGCAGGATGACTGGCCAATTATTGGGATTGATCAAAATAAGGACGGTATTGGTGAACCAGTAATGCAGTATCAAAAGCCGGATGTAAAGGCTAAAACTGAAATAAAATCTCCAGCTACCAGCGATGATTTTGAAAATGAAAAACTGGGGCTGCAGTGGCAGTGGCAGGCAAATCCAGAATCTAAATGGTATTCTCTCAGAGAAAATCAAGATTCACTACGGCTATATACCAACAATATCAGTCAGGAGAAAGAACCAGTTTTATGGTATGCACCCAATTTATTACTTCAAAAGTTTCCTGCCTCAAATTTCAGTGCAGAAACCATACTTCAATTTCAACCTGAAGTTGAAGGCGAAAGAGCAGGTTTACTGGTTATGGGAGAAAAATATAGTTATCTAGGTCTGGAAAAATCAGAAGAGGGTTTAAAGCTTGCTCAATACTGGGGAGTTGAGAGAGAAAAACGAGCAGAATTTAAAATGACAGAAGCTAAAATAGAAGTGAATCAGATTCATCTAAAAGTTGAAGTAAAAGAACTTAAAGGAGAAGCTCTCTGCCAGTTTAGCTACAGCTTTGATGGTCAGAAATTTAAAAACTTTGGTAAGCGTTTTAAAGCAGCTCCCGGACGCTGGATCGGA
>JAXKWB010000102.1:0-5142 GCA_036172385.1 Halanaerobiales bacterium
AAGCAGGGATGCCGGTAAAAAGGCATCCCTATTGCTAGTATTATTTTTAAAATAGAGAACTCTATTCAATTTTATAGTCCTTCAATCTGATCTTTCATTTCCTCATAAGTTTCTCTTACTACATCATAATCCTCACTTGTAACCTTCTCAAATCCACTTGCATTAAAAATAGAATCCAGCATTGCAACTTCCTGATCGGTATCACCGATATTTAAAAATACTTCTTCAATTTTTTGAGTAAACTGATCACTCAAACCCCTCCGGGCAATTAAGCCGTCATTGGGAATATAATTGGTGTAACCAATTACTTTTAATTTTTCCATTACATCAGGATATTCCTCTTCAATTGAACCGCGGGCATCTTCGAAAGTAACTGCAGCATCTACATCACCATTATATAAAGCTAAAGCAGCAGCATCATGCCCTCCAGCAAAAGTAGTCTGCATATCATTTTCGGGGTCAAGCCCAATTTTATTTTTTAGATAAACATAAGGGAAGAGATAACCACTTGTAGAAGCAGGGTCTGTAAAGGCTAATGTTTTCCCTTCCAGATCTTCTACACTCTCAATCCCACTATCAGACTGGACCATAAATTGCCCTCTGTACTTACTTGCACCATACCTTACTGTATTAACTAAAAAGTTAACATCATGTCTCTGGTCAGCTAAAACCATAGCAAAAGGACCAAATAATCCGATATCAATTTTACCAGTACCAATTGCCTCAATCAAGCCTGTATAGCTGGTTGAAATATAGTGATCAACTTCTACTCCTAATTCTTCAGCTAAAATGTCAGCCAGAGGCTCCAGATCATTAACCAATTTAGATGCTTCACGAGAAGGCACCATCCCCAGAACTAGTTTTTCCGGCTTTTGATCCTGAGCGGAGACATATCCAGAAACAGCAAAAGTAATCATCAGAGTTAAAACTAAAAAAGTCATTGTAATTTTTCTCATTAACTAATCAGCTCCCTTTTATTAAGATTTAAACTTTCTATTTAATACTATTAGTTATCATTTATCTTAATCCTCCTGCAGCTGATATCATTTAACACAAAGTTAATATTGTTTACACCACTGTAATAATCTCTTGCTTTAAACCAATAATTTAATCATTATTTTGAAGTATTGTAATTTTAATTGAAATTTAATTTTTGACATAAAAAAATAGCCCTCTGCTGAAATATATTCAGCTTCAGGCTGTAAGCAACAATTTAGTTTTGCTTAATTAAATTTTATATACATAGATAAATAAATTCATCTGGTAATTCAAAATTTACAGCTCAAATTTAACTGCTGCTAAACCCTTAACTTCAGCCTGATATCTAAAAACCCCTCCTGCATAAGGCTGCTCTTTTTTTCCTTCTTCACTCAGACCAACACTCGCTGTTGTAATATACAATTCATCTAAATTTTTACCGCCAAAAGCACAGGAAGTAACATTTGAGACCGGAAGCTCAACTTTATCAATTTTTTTGCCAGCTTCAGGATCCCATCTTGAAACCTGAGCCCCACCAAAATGAGCTATCCAGAGCCTACCATGTTCATCAATTGTCATTCCATCCGGTACTCCTTCACCTTCGGCAAATTTAATTATTACTCTTCGATTTGAAATTTCAGCAGTCTCTAAATCATAGTCAAAGGCTAAAACTTCTCTGGTCGGGGAATCAATATAATACATTGTCTTATTATCCAGGCTCCAGGCCAGGCCATTAGAAATCTTAACATCTTTAATTTTTTCTTCTAAATTTAAATCCTGATCCAGACAGTATAAAGTTCCAAGCTCCCTGTTCTCTTCTAAATCCATTGTCCCCACCCAGAATCTACCCTTGCTGTCACATTTCCCATCATTAAATCTTGTCTCTTCAGTATTTGATTCTGGGTTAACTAAAAACTCAGTCTCAGCAGTTTCTGCATCAATTAAGTAGAGTCCATCTGCTAGAGCTGCCAGTAATTTCTGCTGGTTTTTTACTGGAATTACCGCTCCAATCATTTTCTCCAGCTGGATAACCTTATTCTCCTCTGCAGCTGGATTATAGAGATTAATTGTCTTTCCTGGGATATCCACCCAGTATAACAGCTGCTTTTCTTGAACCCAGAACGGTCCTTCTGCAATCTGAGCTTTAGCATCTAAGACTAAATCAAGTCTCTCATTAATTTTTTTCATTAATTTCACACACCTTCTATTCTTCCATATTTTTGATCAGACTTAAATCTCCAGTTTTTGCAGCCTCCAGAATTGGAGCCATATATTCATCAACCAGTGAGGCATCCAGTGGAATCGGCATATTCTTTAATTTCATCTCTAACTGCGGATCTTTAGCTGCTTTTAAAGCTCTTTCAAGATGCTGATCAGTAAATCCATCCAATTCAGATAATTTTGTGGGAAAGTTTATTTCTTCAGCAAAGTTTATCATACCCCGGGCTACAGCTTCTCCCAGTTCTCGTCCTGCCAGACCATCGATACTTTCTTCTAGATAACCATTTCTCTCGAAAATATCTCCAATTACCCTCAGCTGATCCTCGATCGCCGGAGCAAAAAAGACTGTATAATAAATGTTCATTATTCCACAGGCCCGACCGTGACTGCTCACATCAACCAGGGAAAAACTGGTCAGGTGGCCTCCATTCGTCCCACCAACCATAATCGAATAAGCACCTAAATCTGTTGCCAGCCCCAGCGCTTCCCGGGCTTCAGTATCCTCTAGGTCATCAATTACTTCTGGGGTGTTTTTAACTATCAGCTCAATTGCTGTTGAGGCAATTTCTTTTTCCAGATCATAATTTTCCTCGTCTATCCCATAAAAAACTTCCAGACAGTGGGCCAGACCATCAAAGGCACCATCAACAGTTACTTTTAAAGGCATTGTTTTTGTTACTTCATAATCAAAAACAGATTTCGTTGGAATAATAGCATCATCTACTATTAATTTCTTCTGTCCGCTTACTACATCTGTTACATTAGAATATTTTGTTAGATGAGCACCAGAACTCGCTGCAGTCTGGACAGCTATAGTTGGTGTTAAATGTTCTCTGCTGTGCTCTAAGGCATTTGTTACCTCAGCTGTGCCAAAATAGCTGTCTATCTCTGGGCTGTAATGGCCAAGTGAAGCCAGAATATTGGCAGCTTTAACTGCATCAATTGTACTACCTCCCCCAATAACTATTATACATTCAGGCTTAAAAATATGGATATATCCTGCCAGACGGTAAACATCTTCCCGGGGAGCATTTGGAGCTGATCCCGGAAACACTCTATTCCCTGCTATTTTTATCTTGTTTTTCTGAAGAGACTTCTGTACATCTCTGACAGCAGTCTTCAGATAAGTGTCATTGGAGATTAGCAAAACATTATTTCCATATTCTTTAGCATATTCTCCTACTTTATTTAGAACTCCAACTCCTAAAAAATAATCATCTCCCTTAAAATCAAACAGGAGTTTTTTTGCTTTTTCTTTTAAATTCATTTTAGGGATACCACCTTTCTTAAAATTTTTTTGCCTCTCTAATTAATATTTCAAGATTCTTTACTAACTTCCTTTAAAATTAAAATTTCTGATTTACCTACTTCTAAATACTTTCCTTCAGTTAAATCAGTTATTCCAATTTAACCAACAAATTTAAAGAAGGTGGATTCAATCTAAAAAAAATAAAGAGGCTGGCAGTTAAACCAGCCTCTTTATTAATTGGGAGTGTATAAATTTTTAATATGCTTTACCATAGAATATATCTTCTACATTTCCCGCTTCAACATTAATTTTCTTTAAGTAATTATCATAATTATCAGCCCAATTTAGAGCATTAACATCCATCTTATCTTTACTAAATCCGATAAATATCCGGGCCGTATCATCAATATCTAATTCATTAATTGTAATTTCTGAGCTCATTTTCTCATCTGGAGTTTCTATAGTAATTTCATTGCTCCAGCCAGATGGACTAACAAGAATTCGATCCATTACAGCAGCAGTTTCTAGATTAACATTTACTTCCTGAGCATCTTCCTTACCCCGATTAGCTATAAGTACTGTGCTCCAGAGATAATTTGATTCTTCAACTTTTGCTTCTGTATCAATGTTTTCTACATCAGCATAAGCATCAGCAAATCTTTCCGTGCCTCCAGGAAGAAATGTCATTTCAAATTCTGGTCTTGAAATTAAATTCTTGTTTTCCTGGGCAGTTCCCTGCAGACTATTAATTGAAAAGATAACCCAGATAACAAACGCAATAGCCAGACCTATTTTTAGGTAATAATAAATCATTTCCTTTTTACTTTTTTCGTTTTTATTCATAGTATCCCTCCAAATTAATTAAATTTTATGATTATTTGTTAATTATAATTATAAACAAAATATAAACAAATATCAAGTTTATATACAAATTATTTATAATTAATTTAAATTATCGGCTTTTCCAGCTTATTTCCTCTCTAAAAAAGGATTTCTAGAGTTATCTTAGAATATATAATATAAACAAATTATAAATGAAAGGAGTAATTATGAATTTAAATAATAAAAAAATCTTATTAATCGAAGACGATAAAAATATATTCGAATTGGTTAAAGCAATGTTTAACAGTTATAATACCAGAATCATCTATAAAAAAGACGGCAGGTCAGGCTACAGAGCAGCAGTAGAAAATGATTATGATCTAATTTTATTAGATATTATGCTGCCTGAGATGGATGGCTGGGAAATCTGCAAAAAATTAAAAGAAAATAAAGTTTTCGCACCAATAATTATGCTGACTGCCAAGGTTGAAGAGGCAGATAAAGTGTTGGGACTGGAAATCGGTGCAGATGATTATGTAACCAAACCGTTTTCTCCCAGAGAATTAAGGGCTAGAATAAAGGCTGTTTTAAGAAGAACTGAAAAACAAAACAAAAAAACAAACAGCAATTCTAAAATTTATGATTTCTCTGAATTTAAATTTAAGCTAAACAAAGAAGATAACTCCATCTCTATAAATAGTCAGCTTGTTTATCTTGCTCCCAAAGAATTTGAGTTATTTGAATTTATGATAAATAATTACAATAGGGTATTTCCTCGAAAAGAAATACTTAAGAATATTTGGGGTAGAAAAAACACTCAGGAAATCAGGACTATTGATGAACATATTAAAAGAATTCGAAGAAAACTAAAA
>JAXKWB010000103.1:0-6219 GCA_036172385.1 Halanaerobiales bacterium
ATTATAAATTGACCATTTGTAAAGCTTCTGCTGATCCTGGCATTTAATTCAAGCCAGAGAACATCATTATTTTTATTAAAGGCCCTGAAGACAAAATTATTAACGGTATTTTTTTCTCTAAGCTCTTTAATAAATTCAGATCTTTTCCCAGAATCAACATAGAGGCTGTCAGCAAGATTATTATAGTATTTTAGTGCAGATTCTTCATCATCAAAGCCCAACATTTCTATCATATGGGGGTTGAGTATCTTGAATTTCCCCCTTGCTGTACTCTGGAAAATTCCTACCGGAGATTTTTGAAAGAGATTTTTATAGTTTTTATCACTTCTCCTTAATTTGCGCTCAGATCTCAATCTCCGTTTTTCATTTTCTATTTTTTCAATACCTAGGCCGATATCACTGCTCAGTTCTTCTAAAAGCTTTACTTCCATATCATCAAAATAATTTTTCTTGTCTGAGCAGATTGCAAAAATACCCCATGGTTTATCAAATATTTCAAGTACAAAAAGCGCAAGAGAACTGCAGCAGCTTTGTTCCTCAGAATGGGTTAGCTTAGAATCAGCAATCCCATTGATAATTGTATTATTTTGTGCTGCAAGGATCTGTTTAAAGATATTGTATTTTTCATCATCCAGGTCTAATCTTCCATATTTGGCATCTACAATAAATTCACAGTCCTTTCCTGCTGAAGACAAAATATTTAATTCATTTTCGCTCTCATTATATTTGCCAATCCAGGCACTATTGTAACTTCCATGCTCTACTGTCAGTTCAGCTGCTTTTTCAATCAGTGAAGACAAATATTTTTCTCTAACTATCAGCTGATTGACCATACTCAAAGTTTTATATATTCTATTAAGTTTTTCAATCTCTGATTCCATTTCTTTTCTTTTGCTTATATCAACCGCAATACTTAAAAGCAGCTCTTTACCATCCTCATCAACTCCGAGTGGAGCTGAACTAAAATCCCATATTCTTTTTTCTCCGTGCTTGGTCTGAACAGTGAATTCTCCATTTTTTCTTCTTTCTTTTTTGTTATATAAATTGCAGATATACTGCTCCATCTCTTCACTTTTTTCTCTATAAGCCCTTTTTGTCCAGTCATTGATTGTTTCGATTTCTTCTCTGGCATAACCTGTAATCTCAGTCCATGCCTTATTCAGCTCAATTACCTCTCCATTTTCTGCATGAACCATTATCGGATATGGTGCCTCATTTATTGCCTTAGAAAACATTTTCTCCCTGCGTATAATTTTTCTGCGCATCTTATATTTACCTGTAATATCACGAAAAACCATGACTGCACCATAAATTACTCCATTTTCATCTTTGATCGGCGCTGCACTGTCAGCAATATGATGTTTTTCTCCATCTCTGGAAATTAGTACAGTGTGGTTTGCCAGCCCAACAGTTTTTCCATTTTCAATTACTTTTTGAACAGGGTTCTTTACATTTTTTTGTGTTTTGAAATTCATAATATTAAAAACATCTTCCAGGTTTTGATCAGCGGCGCTCGCACTGTTCCAGCCGGTGAGATTTTCAGCTGCTTTATTCATTTTTTTGACAGCACCAGACTCATCTGTCACTATAACACCATCACCTATCGAATCAAGTGTGATGGAAAGAAACTCCTTCTGCTCCTTAATTTCATTATCCTGCTCGATATTTTTAATAATACCACTTATACTGCCTGCAGTTGATTCCAGTAGTTTGCATTCTTCTTTCAAAAAAGGAGATCCATTATATCTGGCAGGATGTTCACTGAGGTAATATAGCTCTATACTCCCCATAACTTCATCATCGATCACAATATCCTGCTGCTGTTTCCATTCAGTTTTTTTAAAATTATCTGTCTGATAATCCTGGCCTTTGTAGTTCAGATTTACACAAATGTCATCGGGATATTGATATGCTGAAGGAATTTCGGCCAGGATTTTATTAATCGCTTCTTCTACTGTAAGAGATGATTCTTCTGCCACTTTTGAAATATTATAGAGACCTGCCAGTTCTTTAACCCTTTCCTTTAATTGTGCATTCAGTTTTTCTATTCTGCCTGTGCTCAAAATAATATAGGCTGCTGCAGTGATAATAGCTGCAATTTCAACAAAATACTCAACTAATTCCATTTCAAAACTCATTAAATTCTTTACAGTTAAAACTAAAACTGCAAAAACAGCAGAATAGATTGCTCCTTTTCTGGCAAACTTAAAACTTGAATAAATTACAAAAAGAAGTAAAAAGGGATCAATATAATCTATATCTACCGCAAAAGATAATGTCATAAGCATAACGGCCATAATTAATATTTTAAGCTCATCAGATAAAAAATCGAACCCTCTTTTTAGCATTTAAATTCCTCACTTCATATATTAATAATATCGTTTGTCTTATTATATCGATATCTGTTGGTACTAAGTACCAACAGATAACTACAGATATCAACAGAATATAACATTTAATTGTCTATTTATAATATTTCGACAAATGTATGGTAATTCCTGCGAAGTTAGTTTGCTTAAAAAAATTCCATTTGCTGCAATTATACTTAAAGCAAAAAATTTCAGGACTTTTTTAGCTCAGCACATGCTGAAATTAAGTTTTACTGCACTTTGAAAAAAACTTTAGATTATAATCTTTAATTATAGTGCTTTAAGTGATATAATTTTAACTAATTAGTATTATTTGCTAGTCATTTACGTTCAACAGCCTGGATTATATTACAAATATAATATATATAAGATAATATTGTAAAAATTTAATGGTTATGCTATAATTAATATGAAAATTTGAATTAAGGTGATAAAAATGATTGATTTACATTCACATATACTTCCTGGCGTTGATGATGGTGCCTCTGATATAGAGGAATCTGCTGCTATTTTAAAAAATATGGAACAAAAAGGAGTCCGAAAAATTGCTGCTACACCCCATTATCCTCTCTATAAAGATAGAGATTTTAAGAAATTCATCGGAGAGAAAGTTAAGCAGCTCAAGCAAAAGGCTGAAGCCGAAAATATAGAAATAGAGATCTTATCTGGTTCAGAAATCTTAGTTGAAAAAAAACTACCCTGGCTTTTAAATGACAATAAGCTGCTCACAATTAATGATTCAGATTATCTGCTTATTGAAACCCATCCGATTTTACTGCCAGATTACTTCCCAGAAATAATTCATGACATTCAGGCAATGGGTTTTAAAATTATCATTGCCCATCCTGAAAGATACAGCTTTATACAAAAAGAGCCACGTTTATTATATGACTGGATAGAGCTTTATGATTTAAAATTAATGCTCAACAGTTCTTCAATACTTGGTCTGCATGGGGAAAAAGCTCAGAACACGGCAGAAAAACTGCTTGATACGGGGCTCTGTCATTTAATGTCTTCAGATACTCATGGTATTGACAGACGGCCCTTTACACTTGATAAAGCTCTTCAGATAGCAGAAAAAATCAGAAAAGGAAGTTATAAAATATTTAGTGAAAATGCGGAAGCAGTTCTTGCAAACGGCAAAGTTAAGAGTTTTGAGATTAAAGAAAAAAGAAATTCTATATTCAAAAAATTATTTTCTTTCATTATTTGAATTGGTATATTAATTGATAGTTTTTACTGCTAATATTTAGCTTTTTATTAATGTAATATTTTTTTTTGAATACAAAGGGGGATAATTCTTTTGAACCACACAAAAATCCTTATTTTAACGTTTTTGATAATATTATTATTTGCACAACTGGGTGCTGCTCAACAGTATAAATTAAATGTTGGAGATCAGATTGGGATCTCTGTCTGGGGACATCCAGATTTAAGCAGAGAGACTTCAATTGATCCAGACGGCAGTATTTCTTATCCTCTGCTCGGTACAATTAAAGCAGAAGGAAAAACAACAGCCGAAATAAAAAATGAACTGCATGAATCACTTAAAAAATATATAAAAAATCCTGTTGTAAGTGTAAATCTTCTCTCATATCAAAAGCTCAAAATTAATGTGATGGGAGAAGTAAAGCAAGCAGGAAGTTTTGAACTAAGAGCAGATAACAGAGTCCTCGATGTAATCTCACTTGCAGGTGGAATAACAGAGATGGCTGCTGCCGAAAAAACAATTCTGCAGAGAGATGGAGAAAAAATTGCAATTAATTTAGAAAAAATGATTAAAGGTGAAGACATGACAGATAATTATCTGCTAAAAAATAATGATCAATTATATATTCCTGAAAAAGAAATGAAAACAGCTTTCATCCAGGGTGAAATTAGAAACCCAGGCAGCTATCAGCTCGATTTAGATGAAGAAATCCGGCTCAATGAACTGCTGGCTGAAGCGGGGAGTATTACCGAGAATGCTGGAGATTATATCCGCATAATTTCAAATGATCAACCACATGAATTTCAAATAGAAGAAACACTGGCTGCAAAAAGAAATGCAAATCCAGTAATTAAAGATGGGGATTCTGTATATATTCCGTCTGCTGTTGAAGAAGTGACAATACTCGGCGAAATAAGAAGCCCCGGAAGTTATGAATGGCATGATGAGCTGCGTCTGGCAAATCTTATCGCCCAGGCAGGCAACACTTCAGATAGAGCTAATTTAGAAAATATCAGACTTGTTAATAAAAATGGTCAGCTGCAGGAAATAAATATGGAAGAATTTTTTGAAGAAAATCAGATGAGTGCTAATCCACGGCTACAGCCGGGAGATCTGGTCATGATCGGAGAAAAAAGCTCTATTGATTGGTCAGAAGTTTTCTTCTTCTTTGGTGGATTTAACAGTATCAAAGACTTTTTTGATTGGTAAGGAGTTGAATAATGAATTCAGAAACTAAGTACATAGTTCATAATAGAAATGAAAAAGAATTAAAAGAATATTTAATGATGCTCTGGTATAAAAAGTGGCTGATTGCTGCTGTACTTATTATCGCTTTAGTAAGTTCATATTTTATTACAGCTCAAATGCAGAGGATCTATCAGACCTCAACCCTTGTAATGGTTCAGACCGAAAGTGGCCCGGAAAACTTATTCAGTGATCAGATATCATTTATAGGAAAAAACGATAAATTGATAAATATATACAGCCGCATTATCACCAGCCGGCGTATTTTAGATGATGTAATAACAGACCTCGATTTACGTAATAAAGAGGGTAAATTAATTTCCAGTGGTGCTTTAAGAAACAATGTAGCTGTACAATCTGGTGGAGAAACTGACCTCTTAACAATCCAGATAAACTATCATGATCCTGAGCTGGCAAAAGCTATCGCTAATTCTATAGTATACAATATGCAGCAGACAACCCAGGAACTAAACAGAGCTTCTCTCCAGGGTGCATCAGAATTTATAGATGAACAGCTCGATGAAACTCAGCAGAGACTTTTATCACTGGAAGATGATCTGCTCGACTACAGAGAAAATAATGAAATAGTAATGCCGGAAACTCAGGGGGAAAATCTCCTCAACCGCTATACTGAACTTGAAGCAAATTTTACAGAAGCAGATTTAAGCAGTCGAGAAGCACGCTTAAGCCTTGATAAGATAAACAGCGAGTTATCCGAGGTTGATAAAGAAGAAACAATTAATCGGAATCCCGAAATATCTGCGCTGCAGTCAGAACTAACTTCGTTGTATACCGAGCGTGAAGGACTGCTGACAAAATACACCCAAAAACATCCGGCAGTGCTTGAAATACAGGCAAAAATAGATAATATAGAAACCCGGTTAGAAAGAAAAACCGCAGAGATAGTAAACAGCAGAATTGAAGCATATGATCCCCTCTATCAGAATTTGAATTCGCAGATAATAAGTCTTAAGGTCCAGCAGGTCACTGCAGATGCAAGAAAGGCAGTTTACCAAAATAGAATTGAAGAAATCGAAAATGATTTAGCTGCTTTTCCTCAAGAAGAACTGGAATATTCACGACTGCTGCGCGAAAAAAATGTAGCAGAAGAAATCTATCTTCTCTTAAGAAACAGAAAAGAAGAGATTAATATCCAGCAGGCTATGCAGACTTCCGATATTTTTGTGATTGAAGATGCATATTTACCGGTAAGTCCGATTAAACCGAACCTGATTTTAAATCTGGCAGTTGCCGCCTTACTGGCTTTAATGCTTTCTGTAGGAATTATTTTCTTGATAGACTATCTTGATAATACAATTAAAAATGAAGACCAGCTTGAAGAAATATCAGTGCTTCCTGGTTTAGGTATTATCCCGGATCTACACGAAATAGACC
>JAXKWB010000104.1:0-8257 GCA_036172385.1 Halanaerobiales bacterium
CAATTATTATTGCTGCAGATACTGTAGTAGTTCATAATGATCAGATTCTTGGTAAACCAGCTGGAAAATCAGAAGCAAAAAAAATGCTTAAAAAATTAAGCGCTGATCAGCATCAGGTAATTACCGGGATAGCAGTTTTAAATTCAAGTTCAGGCGAAAGTCATCTTGCTTATAATATCACTGAAGTTAAAATGGCTGCTCTTAGTCCAGAGGAGATAAATAACTATGTGGAAACAGGTGAACCTCTAGATAAAGCTGGTTCCTATGCTATTCAGGGTTTTGGAGCTCTATTTATAGAAGAAATAAAAGGCTCTTATTATTCGGTGATGGGACTGCCTATTCATCAGCTTGCTAAATTATTGAATAAATTTAATTATGGAATCTTATAAGAGAAAGGGGCTAATTTTTGATGGAGGGTCTGCAGACCAATTTTACCATCAAAGAACTACCAGCAGAAGAAAGACCGAGAGAAAAATTATTAAAAAAAGGAAGTAAATATTTATCAACAGCGGAACTGCTGGCTTTAATTATCAGGACTGGAAATAGGGAGAGGACTGCTGTTGAACTGGCTCAGGATGTACTTAGTTTTTATGGGGGGTTGTCAGAACTACAGGATCTCAGCTGTGAGGAACTGCAGGAAATCAATGGAATTGGAACTGCTAAGGCAGCTCAGATTAAGGCGGTTATTGAATTAAGCCGCAGGATTTCCAGTCTCAAAAATCAAAAAAGTGATCTGGTAAGTAATCCTATTCAGGCAGCTGAACTTTTAGCCGCAGAAATGAGATTTTTAAAACAGGAAGTTTTGCGTGTTATCTTACTTGATGCAAAAAACAAAGTGATAGCTGTGCCCGAGATTTCTCGAGGGGGGCTCTCCAGTTCAATAGTTCATCCGAGAGAAGTTTTTAAGGAAGCGATCAGGCGCAGCAGTGCAGCACTGATTTTAGTTCATAATCATCCAAGTGGTGATCCGACTCCCAGTACTGACGATTTAAGTAT
The DNA here is from genome assembly GCA_036172385.1 of Halanaerobiales bacterium. Lineage (GTDB taxonomy): Bacteria > Bacillota > Halanaerobiia > Halanaerobiales > Halanaerobiaceae > Halanaerobium. The sequence goes on from JAXKWB010000104.1 coordinate 997, forward strand.
TACCAAAAAGCTGGTCAAAACTGGTAAAATAATAGGAATCGAAGTAATGGACCATATTATTATTGCCGGGGATAAATATTTAAGTTTTAAAGAAAAAGGCTTATTTTAGTTTGTATAATTTATAGGATTTTAGTTTACGTTTTATTTAATTTGAAAGGGGTTTTAAATAAATGGTTTTTAAATTTTTAAGTGCGCCATTCTCAAGGGATATGGGTGTTGACCTTGGAACAGCAAATACATTAGTTTATATTAAAGGTAAGGGCATTTTGATTAGAGAACCTTCTGTTGTTGCCTTAAAAAAAGATAAGCAGGAAGTTCTTGCTGTTGGAGATGAGGCCAAGAGAATGATTGGTAGAACACCTGGTAATATCATTGCAGTTAGGCCTATGAAAGATGGAGTAATTGCTGATTTTGATGTTACTGAGTCAATGCTCCGTTATTTTATAACCAAGGCACATAAAAGAAGTAGAATGGTTAGACCAAGAATAATTATCTGTGTTCCTTCAGGAGTGACAGAAGTTGAAAAAAGAGCTGTAATTGATGCAGCTGTTCATGCTGGAGCCAGAGAAGCTTATTTAATTGAAGAGCCGATGGCAGCAGCAATTGGTGCCGGTCTGCCTGTACATGAGCCAACTGGCAATATGATAGTTGATATTGGTGGCGGAACTACTGAAGTAGCAGTTATTTCTCTAGGAGGAATTGTTACCAGCCGTTCAATCAGAATTGGTGGAGATGATATGGATGCTGCCATTGTTCAATATGTCAAAAGAAAGTATAATTTGATGATTGGAGAAAGAACTGCTGAAGAAATTAAAATAGATATTGGAGCTGCTTTTAGTGATGATCCAGAAGGTATTAAAGAAATAAGAGGTCGTGATTTAGTAAGTGGGCTTCCTAAAACAATAGAAATTAATGGAGAAGAAATTCAAAAAGCTTTAGAAGAACCAGTGGTAAATATTATTGATGCTGTAAAAATGACTTTAGAAAAAACTCCACCAGAGTTAGCTTCTGATGTAATGGATAGGGGTATTATTTTAACAGGTGGTGGAGCTTTATTACAGGGTCTTGATAAATTATTAATTGATGAGACTCAGATGCCGGTTCATATTGCAGATGAGCCTCTTGATTGTGTTGCTAAAGGAACTGGTATTGCTTTAGAAGAAATTGACTCCTTAAAAAAAATCTTAATTACACCCAAAAAACTATCATAGGGGGTGTACCTGTTGTTTGAATTTAACAGGAATACACTAATTTTAGCAGCTTTAATTCTCTTAATGGTTTTAATAATCGGCTTTGTTTATTTTAGTGATTTTAATTTACCTTTTGGCAGTTGGTTGAGTGATTTAGCTTATAATTTGATCACACCAATTTTAAATATAATTCATCACCTGGTCGAAAATATTACTGGTTTTTTTAATACTCTTTTTTCAATTGATGACATAACTCGAGAAATTGAAAAGTTAAGGCAGGAAAATAGTGTTCTAAAAAGACAGATACTTTTCCTGGAAAATATAAATAGAGAAAATAAGAGGCTGAGAGAACTGCTTGAATTTAAAGAAAAAGTTGAATATCAGATGGTGGGAGCTGAAGTGATTGCAAACTCTCCTTCTATCTGGGAAAAAGTGATTACAATTAATCGCGGCAGAAGTGATGGATTGAAAGAAAGAATGCCTGTAATTACTTACCAGGGTTATTTAATTGGTAGAATAGAAGAATTAGGCAGCAGTTCGGCTCAGGTAAGATTGATCACTGATCAGAATTTTGTGGTTGGTGGAATTATAGCCAGAACAGAAGCAAGAGAAATCGGTCTGGTTAGAGGTAGTGGGAGAGATGATCAGCCCAATATTATGGATAATATTGCCTGGGATGCAGATATTCAACCTGGTGATATTGTTTTAACTTCAGGCCTCTCTAATAATTTTCCTTCTGGGCTAAAAATTGGAAAAATAGCAGAAGTTGAAGTTGACAATTACGGACTTTCTCAAAAAGCAAAAGTTAATTTATTTATCAATAATATTACCCTGGAAGAAGTTATGGTTATTAAAAAATTTGATGTAGAGACTAATAGTAATTTTGACGAAGAAGAAAATGATGAAAAAATTAATTCAAATGGGGAAAGTGAAGAGAATGATAGCAATCCAGAAAGTACAAATAATTAAGAGTATAATAGATTTATGGTGGAGAGTTTAAATTGAAAAAATATTTATTTAATATTTCAATATTAATTCTGCTTTTAATCTGTCAGCTATCAATAGCGGTTATATTTCCATCATTAAAACTAATTCCGGATTTTATATTAATTTTTATAGTTATTAGAGCAATAATTTTTGGTGCGAAAGATGCAATGATTTATGGAGCTATTGGTGGTCTGCTTCAGGATGTCTTTTTAGTTTCTTTTATTGGACTTTTTACACCTGTCAAAATAGCTGTTGCTTTCTTAGCAGCTTTATTGTCTGGTCGTTTTTTTCCAGAAAACCTATTGATTCCTCCCCTGGGAGTTTTTATGGCCACAGTGGTGCATGAATTATTATATTTACTGTTAAAAGAAAATTATCTTTTTTCAGCTGATTATTTAGTTTTAATTAAGGAAATAATTCTTCCACTTGCAGCACTTAATGCCCTGATTACTTTTTTTGTATATTTAATATATTTTCTCTGGGGGAGGTGGGATCTAAGTGGACAGGCATAAAATCTTGAGAATAGTTATTCTTTTAATCTTCATTATTTTACTGTCCAGAGCGGCTTATTTGCAGGTTGTTCGTGGTGACTATTATTATGAACTTTCAGAAGGGAACAGAATTTCTGTAAGACCAATTAACGCTCCTAGAGGTAGAATTTATGATCGACGGGGAGAAATTATTGTTTCCAACCGGCTTGCTTATAATTTATATTTGATGCAAAATGAGATTCCTCCGGAAAAAACAGCTGAAGAAATTTTAACTGAGCTTTCAAATTTAAGTAATTTAGCTAAATCTCGCCTTCTCTCTAATTTTCATAGTGCAGAGTTGAACTCAGCTGCTGAACCAATTCTTTTAGCCAGACACTTGAGTAAAGAAAATGTGGTGATTATTGCTGAAAATAAGGATATTCTTTCGGGATTGGTTGTTAAAGAATCTTCATTGAGAGACTACATTTATCCTGAACAATTGGTTCATACTACTGGTTATATTGGTGAAATTAATGAAAACGAATTAATTAGTTTTACTGAAGCAGGCTATAATTATCGCGGCGGTGATTTTGTTGGTAAAACGGGACTGGAAAAAGAATATGAGTTTTATTTAAATGGTAAACAGGGGGCCGAACAGGTTGAAGTAAATAGTAGAGGAGAAAAAATAAAAACTATTGGAATTAAAAAACCTGAGCCTGGTAATGACCTGATCTTAAATATTGATTTTTCGCTTCAGTTAGCTGTAGAGAAATTAGTGGAAAAAAAATATCAAGAATTAAGAAAACTAGCAGCAGAAGATGAAGAAAGAGCAATGCCCACCGGCATTTCAGCTTTAGTGATGGATATAGATAGTGGAGGTATAATTAGCAGTGTTAGCTTACCTGATTATAATCTAAATTTATTTGCCAGAGGTATTAGCAGCAGTGATTATCAGATACTAATTAATGATCCTTCCAAACCACTGATTAACCGAAATACTATGACTGCTGTACCTCCAGGATCAATTTTTAAACTGGTTACTGGTACTGCGGCTATGGAGGAACTGGGAGTAAGAGCCAATACTAGTTTTTATGACTCAAATGGTACTTTTTATATTCCCGGCTGGTCTAGACCTTTTCGAAACTGGAATCCAATTGGTGAAGGAAAATTGGATTTTGTTAAAGCAATTGCCCGTTCTAATAATATTGTTTTTTATGAACTGGGATATGAATTATATAAAGAATATGGTGGAGAAATGCTAACTAAATATGCAGAAAAATATGGTCTGGGAAGTAAAACTGGTATAGATTTACCTGCAGAAAAAAAGGGTTTAGTTCCAGATGAAAAATGGAAACAAAAGCATTTAAATCAGAGCTGGTATCCTGGAGATTCAGTTAATCTATCTATTGGACAGGGAAGTTTATTGACTACTCCTGTCCAGATTGTATCCCTAATTTCTGCTATTGCTGCTGATGGCCTCGCCTATAAACCTCAGATTGTGAAAAAAATAAAAAATTCTGAGGGAGAAGTTATCAAAAGTTTTAAACCTCAAATTAATATTGATTTAAGAGATGAAATTGACAAAAGAGTTTTTGAAGCCTTAAAACAGGGGATGTATGATGTTGTAAACAAAAATTACGGTACTGCATCCAGACATTTTAATGATTTTCCTCTGTCAGTAGCTGGTAAAACTGGTACTGCTCAGACCGGTGGTGCCAACCACGCCTGGTTTGGAGGGTTTGCGCCTTATGAGGATCCGCAAATTGCTGTGGTAGTTTTTATAGAAAATGGTGGGTCCAGTGCTTATTCAGTTCCAATTGCAAGAGATATTATGAAACTTTATTTTGGCTTTAAAAATCGTAATAATCTGAAGGATAACTTATATTACTATCAAAGGAAAAATATTAATCAAAATGACTAATTTAATTTTTACAGCTATAATTTGAGTTTGAGACCCCTACTATACTATTTTAATTTAACCTAAGTAGGAGAAGCAGGATTTTCAATTTTATTAAAGAATATATTAAAAAGTGGACTAAATAAGGAGAGATCTTATGGCTTCTGTATTTTCGTTTCAGGCAGTTTCAGATGGAATAGTTATGAATTTTCGTGATGGCAGCACTTTTGGAAGTATTAAAAAAGCTGTCAGCCTTCATGCAGCTGAAGCTTCTGACTTTTTTACAGGTGTAAATCTGTATTTAAATTTAAGTGGACTGGAATTAGCTTACGAACAGCTGGAAGAATTGATGGAAATAGTAAAAAATTATAATCAGGTAAATAAAATATACTTTACAGCCCGAAAAATCAAAAAAGAAAAAAGTGAAGAAAATTACTCAGATGCAGTAATTATCAATAGAACTCTCAGATCAGGTCAGAGAGTTAAACATCAGGCCAATGTTGTAATTGTGGGAGATGTAAACCCGGGTGCTGAAGTTATAGCTGGTGGAGATATTATTGTTTTTGGTAGATTAAGAGGTGTTGTTCATGCAGGTGCTGGTGGAAGTAAAGATTCTCAGGTAGCAGCTTTACAATTAGATCCTACTCAGCTGAGGATTGCATCTTTAATTGCAAGATCACCTGATGACAGTGATAGTTCGAAATTACAGGCAGAAAGAGCATATATAGAAAACGATCAGATTGTGGTAGAGAAAATTTAGTATAAAACCCAGGGGGGATGAAATTTGGCAGGTAAAACGATTGTTATTACTTCAGGTAAAGGTGGAGTAGGTAAAACTACTTCTTCAGCTAATATTGGTACTGCACTGGCAATGCATGGTAATAAGGTATGCTTAATTGATGCTGATATTGGTCTGAGAAATTTGGATGTTGTCATGGGACTTGAAAATAGAATAGTTTATGATATTGTTGATGTTGTAGAAAATAACTGCCGCTTAGAGCAGGCAATGATTAGAGATAAGCGTTATGATGGCTTATTTCTTTTACCAGCAGCTCAAACAAGAGATAAAACTTCTGTAACACCTTTTCAGATGAAAGAGCTGATTGAGAAGTTAAAAGAAGATATGGATTATATTGTTGTTGATTCACCGGCTGGAATAGAGCAGGGTTTTAAAAATGCAATTGCTGGAGCAGATAGAGCTATCATTGTTACTACTCCAGAAATTTCTGCTGTCCGAGATGCTGACAGAATTATTGGTCTGCTGGAGGCAGAAGGACTGCGTGATCCAGAAGTAATCATCAACAGGATTAGAGCAGATATGGTTGAACGCGGAGATATGATGGATATTGAAGATATGATTGAAATTCTTGCCATTGATCTAATTGGTATTGTACCAGAAGATGAGGGTATTGTAGTTTCTACCAATAGGGGTGAACCTATTGCCTTAAATGATAGTGCTAAGGCAGGGCAGGCATATCGTAATATTGCTCGTAGAATTATGGGGGAAGATCTGCCAATGATGAAATTGGAAAAGGATAGTTTTATAAGCAGATTCAAAAAATTAGTTGGTTTAGCTTAATATAAAGGGGGGAGTAAAATCGATATATTAAAATGGCTTGGTTTGAAAAGTGATGATAAAAAAAGTAAGAGTGTGGCAAAAGAAAGATTGCAATTTGTACTTGTTCAGGACAGAGTAAAACTAACTCCGGATGAGATGGATGCAATGCGGGATGAATTAATTGAGGTTTTAAGTAAATATATAGATGTCGACTCTCAAAAAATTGAAATGGATGTCAGGCGAGAAGACGATATGACAGCTCTGGTTGCTAATTTTCCCCTCAAGGGTTCAAAGTAGTGGGGTTGTTTGATAATGAACTGGAATAAAAAATTACTGAGGTATTTAAATTTTAATGTCCCACTTGCTGTGGTGCTGTTAATCATTATTGGTTTTATCAGTATCAGTTCTGCTGTTGAAATCAATCAGATGAACAATGGTGCTTTAAGGTTTCTACAAAAACAGGCAGTCTCAGTTGTACTGGGGCTGCTCGTGATTTTTATTTTACAGGCTTTTGATTACAGAATCTTTAAAGAATATGCAGCTGTAATTTATACTGTAATGTTGGTTATGTTAACTGCAACAATATTTTTTGGCCGCGGTGTTTCGGGAGGAGCCCACTGGATCAGCATTGGTGCTTTTAATCTCCAGACTTCAGAATTATCAAAAATCATGTTAATTTTAGTTCTGGCAGCTGTGATTGATAATAATTCTGATGATATGGGTTATTTAAAGGGAATGTTTTTACCTTCAATTATAGCCTTTATTCCTTTTGCTCTGGTAATTTTACAGAATGATTTAGGAACTGCTCTAGTTCTATTTTTTATTTATCTGGTAATGCTCTTTGCTGGTGGTGGGAATTTCAAATATATGGCTGCAGTGTTTGGAGGCGGATTTTTATTGATCGTCTCAATTATAACAGCCCATGTTACACTTAAGACTCCACTTCCTTTTTTAAAGGAGTATCAGCTAAATAGATTAATTGTATTTATTAATCCCAATATCGATCCTCACGGCAGTGGTTATAATATAATTCAGTCAAAAATTGCTCTGGGTTCAGGAAGAATTTTTGGTAAGGGATTATTTGCTGGCACTCAAAATCAGCTCAACTTTCTGCCAGAAAAGCATACTGATTTTATATTTTCGGTAATTGGAGAAGAAT
>JAXKWB010000105.1:0-9644 GCA_036172385.1 Halanaerobiales bacterium
ATCTTAATGAGGTATTAATCCTTTATGATATAATATATTCTATAAGAGATTGAAAGTAAAAATTTAAAAAATCAAAAGCAAATAGAAAGATAATGGGGTGTAAAGATGGCCAAATTAATTGATTAAGCTGGGAGATTTATCAGGGAATGTCTGTTTATCCGGGCGATATTGAGGTTGAGCTCGAAAATGATATCTTTATTCTGGAGAACCTCAGAAACTTAGATAAACTGCTCGGGTTTAAATCATTGGAACTCCTGGTATTTCCCTTAAAGATAAGAGCAAAGGCAGCACCTGTTCGAGCTGCAGCTTTAATCAAGTAAATTTTCTTAAAAATTATTCAATAGCAAAAAATTAAAAAATTTGCTATTTAGTTATTATGACCTTTTTGTGTTCGAAGCATATTGAAATTCAGAGCAGTCCTCAGGGGGCTGTTTTTTTATTTTAAAGAATTAACATTAAGTTAATTTTTCCTTAACTTGGAATTAATAATCCTCCCCTATAATATAAATTGAGATAATATTATAATGCAAAGAAAATAAGACCTCAAAAGGCATAATATAAATTTGTATTACTAACTAAAAAAATCAAAGGGGAGATTAACTCAATGAGATTAAGAAAAAAGAAAATTATTCTAACGGCACTGTTAATCACTGTATTACTCATAACCGCTATTTCTTCAGCAATGGCAGCAGATCATGCGAAATATGTATTCATGTTTATCGGTGATGGTATGGCCAATCCACAGATAACTGCAGCAGAAGCCTATCTTTCTTCGGGAGGCGGTAATTTTTCTCAGCAAAAATTGAGCTTCACAGGATTTCCGGGCCAGGGAATGCAGAGCACTTATGCTTCTGACCGTTTTATCACTGGGAGTGCTGCTTCAGCAACATCGATGGCCTCCGGTGTAAAAACAAAGATCGGATATGTTGGTGTAGATTCAGCTCAGAATCCTGTAAAGTCAATTTCTGAGATGGCTAAAGAAGCCGGAATGAAGGTGGGGATTGTTTCTTCAGTAACTATTGACCATGCTACACCAGCAGCATATTATGCACATGTAAATAGCCGGGGAGAGTACTACGAAATCGGTAAACAGCTTTCAGAAAGTGGTTTTGATTATATCGCAGGTGGAAAACCGAGAACATACCTTACTCCAGATGGAGAACCAACTATTCCAAAACTTATGGCAGAAATGGGCTGGTATACAATTAATACTGATGAGAATCCTGAAGAATTTATGAAGCTTAAAGCTGGTTCAAAGCAGATATTTGCCTATCAGGAAGGTTTTGCAAGTGGAGCTTTTGAATACGAAATAGACCGCAGAGAAGATGAACTTGATCTTGCCGCTTATACTCGTAAAGGAATTGAAGTCCTTGACAATCCAAATGGTTTCTTTATGATGGTAGAAGCTGGCAAGATTGACTGGGCAGGACATGCAAATGATGCGGTAACAAATATTTACGATACCATTGCTTTTGATAATGCAATAGCTGAAGCAATCAACTTTTATAATCAGCATCCAGATGAAACTCTTATTGTTGTGACTGGAGACCATGAGTGTGGAGGACTTACACTTGGGTGGGCTGGAACTGGTTATGATACATCATTTGACATATTTGCAGAACAGAAAGTATCTTTCGAATGGTTTGACCACAATGTTCTTAAACCATATAAAGAGAATACAAGTGAATCAATAGCTCAGTTTAGTGACTTAGAAGATGAGATTGAAGAGTACTTTGGTTTAGCTGACTGGAGTGAAAGAGAAGAACAGCTTCTTGAAGAAGCATTTGCAAGATCTATGATGGATGAAGAAGAAAGACCAAAGGAAGAATCTACCTATCTTATGTACGGTGGATATGAGCCTTTGACAGTGACTTTAACTCACATTCTTAACAATAGAGCTGGACTGAGCTGGGCGAGTTACAGTCATACCGGTGTACCTGCTCCGATTTATGCACAGGGTAAAGGACACGAACTGTTTAATGGTTTTTATGATAATATAAATATCTTCGATAAGCTTGTCGAAGCAAGCAATCTTTAGATAAATATTAGCTCAAATAATTGATTCAATTAATAATTTGACCGATGCTGATAAAAAAATAGATCTGCAGATATCCCGTATTTATTACGGGTTATTTGTCTATTAAAAAGTAATTTAATAAGGGGTGTTTAAATTGTTTATGAATTTAAATTGGAACAGCTTCAAAGAGGGACACTATTTTGAAAAAAGCGATCTAATTCTAATCGCTTTTGTAATCATCTCAATTATTTTGATGCTGATGCTGCCTGTTAGGGAGTACATACTTGGTGCTTCAGCAAACACACCTGAGATTGCCAGAAATGAAAATACTGTTCGAGTCAAGGCAGAGATATTTAATACAGATGATAGAAATATCATTGAATCGGGAATTGTCAGAACAGGAGAACAGTCTTTCAATGCTGAGATACTTCAGGGAGAATATAAAGGCAAAAAAGTTAAAGGGGTTAACTTTCTCTCAGGTTCTATGCAGCTTGATACAGTCTTCGAAAAAGGAGATTTTGCCTTAATTACGATCAGTAAAGATAAGTCAGGTGATATCAGAGCTGTATCAGCAGTTGATCACTACAGAATAGAGATAGAACTGATGCTGCTCTTAATTTTCGCTGTACTGCTGACTATTTTTGCAGGCCTGACCGGAGTCAAAGCAGCACTCTCATTTCTTTTTACCGGTGTAGTAATCTGGAAGCTTCTCTTACCGGCTTTTTTGGCAGGCTGGAGCCCCATAATTATCGCTTTTTTTGTGGTCAGCATCATCACCTTCGTTATAATATTTCTTATCGGAGGGGTCTCTCTGCGAGGACTTGTTGCATATATAGGTTCGATGAGTGGTGTAGGCTTAACTGCTTTTTTTGCAATTTACTTTGGTGGTATAATGAAGATTGAAGGTTCAGTTAAAGAATTTTCGGAAACTCTGCTTTATGCCGGTTATGAACATCTTGACTTGACATCAATCTTTATTGCTGGTATTTTCATTGCTAGTTCAGGAGCAGTAATGGATATTGCGATGGATATTGCTGCTTCGATGGCGGAGATAAAAATCAATAGGCCGGATATTAAATTATCGGATCACATAAAATCCGGGTTATCTGTTGGTAGAGCAGTGATAGGAACGATGACGACTACTCTGCTTTTGGCTTATTCCGGGAGCTATACCACTTTGCTCATGGTGCTCATTGCACAAGGAACACCAACTATAAATATTTTAAATTTGCGCTATGTTGCAGCTGAATTCTTAAATACCGTTGTAGGCAGTTTTGGACTCGTACTTGTTGCGCCACTTACAGCCCTTTTTGGGGGGGTTATCTATTCTCACTGGCAGCCGAACAAGTAGCCTATTTCAAGAATATGTTCATAAAAAAGAAAGGTAATTTTAAAGTTCTGCAGAACTATATTAGTAGAAATTTAGTTGAAAATTATTTAAAGGAGTGGATTAAAATGAAAATTTCAGTACTCTATCACAGTGAAAGTGGAAATACAGAAAAGGTGGCAGGAATTATTAAAAAGGGTTTAGAAAAGATTGAAGGTGTTGAAGCCAGAACCTTTGCGATAGAAAATCCGGATATTGATTACATAACTGCATCAAAAGCGGTATTATTTGGCTCTCCAATTTATACAGGTGATATGTCTTGGCAGATGAAGTCATTCCTTGATAAAAATAAAGAGGTAAAGCTGAGTGGTAAACTTGCTGCTGTATTCGCTACTGAAAACTATATAGGTGGTGGAGCAGATTCAGCCCTGCTTACATTAATCGGACATCTGCTTGTTAAAGGTATGGTCGTTTATTCCGGTGGAGCAGCTGAAGGTAAGCCATATACCCATTTTGGTGCAGTTTGTATCAAAGATGGAGATCAAGACCAGCAGCAGAGAGCAGAGATATTTGGTGAAAGAATTGCAAAAAAAGCAGTAGAATTATTTGCATAGCAGACAAAATATTTGGAGGAGGTAAAGAAGATGGCGATTGCAGAATTAACAGTTGTACCTTTGGGAACAGAGAATACAAGTTTGAGCAGCTATGTTGCAGGCTGTCATCAGCTTTTAAAAAAACAGGATAAAGTTGACTATCAGCTGACACCGATGGGAACCATCTTAGAAGGTAATTTAGACGATATATTCGAATTGACAAAAAAGATGCATGAAGTTCCATTTAGCAGTGGAGCAAAACGGGTTACAACATCCTTGAAAATTGATGATAGGAGAGATAAGAAAGCCAGTATGAAACAGAAGATAAATTCGGTAGAGGGAAAAATGAAAGATAAACAGCAGGATTGATCAGCTTTTTGTAGAACCACCAAATGAGTTTGCACCACACGAACACAGAGGTTTTGAGGCGATAACCTATATGCTTGAAGGACATTTCACCCATGAGGATAATCTCGGCAATAAGGCGGAAGTTGGCCCGGGAGGTATTCAGGCATTCAATGCGGGCAGCGGGATAACTCATTCCGAAAAACCGGGTAAAGAAGGTTTGAGCCACGGTATTCAGCTCTGGATTAATCTGCCGAGAGATGAAAAAGAGGCTGAGCCAACTTATCAGAAATTTAAAGCAGAAGAGATAAAAGAAATTGAAACCGAGAGCTTTGTAATCAGAAAAATAGCAGGAGATGAATCCGAACTTAAGCTGAATACAGAAGTTGAATATCTGGATATAGGTGCAAAAAATGATGGGGAATTTACACAGGAATTAGCTGATGATCAAATAGCGGTTATTTATCTGATCAAAGGAGAAATCGGTGGAGAATATAATCTCGGAGCTGGTGAGGGACTCTTAATAGAAGCGGGAGAGAAAATATCTCTTGATATTAAAAAAGGAAGCCGCGTGATTTTCCTCAAAGGCAGACCACATGATCAGGAAATAAAACTGCGCGGATCTTTTGTAGAATAATTCACATTATCTAGAACAGTCAGCGAAAACCCACCTAAATATTCCATTTAGATGGTAATATTCATTGATTATTAATATAATAAATCTGGAGATAGACTTAACTAAAGTAGAGGAAAATAATTGGAGGACTAAACCATGGAACTAACCGTACTGATGGATGACAATATATTACACAATACCTATTTAAGGGCAGAACACGGATTATCATATCTACTGGAAAGCAGGAAAAACAAGATATTATTTGATGCAGGTTATTCCGAACTTTTTCTCTATAATGCAGATAAATTGAATAAGGAAATTACCGATATCGATCACCTAATTCTTTCCCATGGTCATCTTGATCACAGCTGGGGTTTAGAGGCTCTTTCTAGGAGATTTGTTGAAAAGAAAATTGGCGGAGAAGATTTCAAAAAACCCAATTTGATTGCTCATCCACATTTTGCAATTCCCAAACATTATCAGGGTGCTCAGATTGGCATTCACCTAAGTGATGGTTTTTTAGAGAGTATATTCGATTTTGGCTTATCAGCAGAGCCCAAATGGATAGAGGATGATCTTTTATTTTTGGGAGATATACCCAGACGCTTCGACTTCGAAAAAGGCAGTCCTATCGGGAGTATAGAAACCGAGCAGGGTTTAGAAGATGACCATATTTCAGATGATACTGCAGTGGTTTATACGGGAGGAGAAAACGGGATTGTTGTAATAACAGGCTGTTCCCATTCCGGTATCTGCAATATTGTTGAACAGGCAAAAGAGCTGAGCGGTAGAGGTGATATTCATGCAGTTATAGGTGGCTTCCATCTGCAGGATCCGGGCCAGGAACGTTTGGATAAGACAGCAGAGTACATGCTGAAAAACGAAGTTGATCTAATTTATCCGGCACACTGTACCGATCTGAAGAGCAAAATTGCTTTAGCTCAAAAACTCAATGTTAAGGAAGTAGGTGTGGGATTAAAATTAGATTTTTAATATAGTAAAGCATCTTAGGTGGTGGCTGAAAAAATATGATGTTGATTTACATGATTTTGAAAACTATTTAGAAGAAGATTATAAGAGAAATCAAGAAGGAGTTTTTTCAGCAGCTTTTTTCAACTTGAATTAAGGAGTTTTTTTAGTTTCTTTTCTGCTTTTCGCTACAAGTATCCAAAGTTAAAGTATTTAGGGCTGCTTGGCCTTTCAGGTATTATCTTATACCTGCTTACACTGCTGGAAGTTATAAAAATTTGAATTATAAAACTTATTTAATTATTAAGGGTGATCAGAATGATTAAAAAAATTGGGATAGGAATTTTAATGATTAGCCTCTTTATACTAATAGGGAGTGGTTTTTACCACCTTCTTAAGGCTATAATTTATGATCCAGGCTTACCACTTCTGATTAAATTTGCTCTGGGTGGTTTAATTATAGCTTTAATCATAATTTTAATTGCTTTAATCAAAGAAAGATGGGAGGATAAGAAAAATGAAAGATTTAATCATCGTGAATACTGAAGAAGTTTTCGGTAGAGAAATCTCTGAACTTTTAGGTTTAGTAAGGGGGAATACAATCAGAGCCCGACATATTGGCAATGATATTATGGCAGGTTTAAGAAATATTGTTGGAGGAGAGGTAAAGGAATATACACAGATGATCAGTGAAGCCCGGGAAGATGCTTTAAAAAGAATGATTGAAGAAGCTGAGGCTTTAAATGCTGATGCTGTAGTCAATGTTCGCTTTACCACCTCTCAGGTGATGGGAGGAGCAGCAGAAATTTTAGCTTATGGTACAGCTGTGAAACTAAAATAAGTTTTTAGATTTAGTAAGTTTTAGATTTTTAATCTTTTAAAGCTGAAATATCTTAAAAACCAGCTTGTAATTAGATAATTTTTTAGAAAATCATCTATAATGTACAAATTATTATAGTTAAAGCAAACAGAAAGGAAGCCATGAAGAAAATATTGATCTTTTTACACATTTTTGTAGGAATCGGAGCATTATATGGTGGTGGGGTGGCAGTTTTTAATCCTGTAAATCCTCTGGGAATATCGGTTGATGTTCTGCAGAACTCTCCCTTTAGCAGTTTTTTGATTCCAGGAATAATACTTTTTTTAGTTGTAGGGGTAGGAAATATTTTGGCAGCAGCAGTTTTATATAGAAGATTAAATTACAGTCTTCACACAAGTCATTTTATGGGGCTGGCTCTTGTTGGCTGGATTGTTGTTCAGTGTATAATGATGAGGACTATTAATATTCTACATATGATTTACTTTACTATTGGAGCTGTAGAAACAGTTCTCTCATTGAATTTGATTTTAAAACAGAGCAGATGAGTCCGTAGACAACCTTATCTATTAATTCAAATTAATTAACTTGACTTTATGAACAACATTCATTATAATATATTATAGTGAATACAATTCATAAAGTTTTTTTAGTATATAATGAACGTTATTCATAAAAAACTGGGGGATTCAAAATGTATAAAGATGAGAAGACAAGAAAGTTGGCAGAGATGCCGATTCCCAAATTATTGACGGAAATGTCCATTCCTGCTATAATCGGGATGCTGGTAACAGCGGTTTATAATATTGTTGATACAATTTTTGTGGGGAGGATAGGTACCGAGGCTATAGGAGCGGTCACCATTGCCTTTCCTTTATTCATGATAGTTTCGGCTATCGGTTTGGCCTTTGGGATAGGTTCGGCTTCCTTTATTTCCCGCTTATTGGGCGAGAATAACAAAAAGATGGCGAATCGGGTATCTACAACTTCTATCATCACAACTTTTATTATCGGTATTTTATTTGCTGCTTTTGGCCTTTATTATTTAAGACCGATACTCAGGCTTTTTGGTGCCACAGATGCAATTATGCCGTATGCGGTCAATTACACCGCTATTATAATAATCGGCTCTATCTTTACGATGAGCAATATGAACATGAACAATATGGTTAGAGCTGAGGGAAGTGCCAAGATGAGCATGGTTGCCTTAAGCACAGGTGCTCTTTTGAATATTATTTTAGATCCTATCTTGATTTTCACATTTAATATGGGGATTGCAGGAGCTTCGACAGCAACTGTAATTGCTCAGGCTGTATCTACAGTGATGCTGATCGTTTTTTATAAATCAGAGCGCAGTGTCCTGGACTTCAAATTCAGGGAATTCAAACCCTCATTCGCTATCTATGCAGAAATAATGAAGATAGGGATTCCAACTTTGATCAGACAGCTTTTGAGCAGTGTTGCGATGACACTCTTAAATAATATGGCTGCTGTCTATGGTGCTGCAGCCGTTGCTTCTATAGGAATAATAAACAGGGTATTTTCTTTCGGTTTTTTTGTGATTGCAGGTTTTACCCAGGGTTTTCAGCCGGTGGCTGGTTTTAACTTTGGGGCCCGTCAGATTGAAAGACTCAAGGATTCTATTAAAATAACCATAAAAAGAACTACTATTTTTGGTGTTGCTTTATTTGTAGTATTCTTCTTTTATAATGAGCAGGTAATCAGTTTTTTCAGCAGAGATCCCGAAGTTATAGAGATTGCTGCTTCAGGTTTAAAACTTTATGCCCTGATCTTACCACTGCTCGGTTTTGGAATCACGATCAACACACTATTCCAGGCCCTAGGTCACGGAATTCCTGCGACCATTTTATCTTTATCAAGACAGGGTTTTTTCTTTATCCCTGCGATCTTAATGTTCTCAAACAGTTTTGGGATGCGGGGCTTGTTCATGGCCCAGCCGGCTGCAGATGGATTAACATTTGTTTTAGCAGGACTTCTCTTTATTTATGTTTATAGAGAAATCAAAGAACTGGAAGCTGAAGAAAAAACTAAGATTAGAAAGACAATCAATCTCAAAAATTCAGAAGAAAATGCATATTAGGGGAGATATTAATTATGCCCAAAATTATAGAAAACTTAGATGAAGAAATAGCGAAAACAGCTCTTGAACTATTTAAAAATAATCCCTATCAAAATGTCAGCATGCGTAAAATCGCTTCTGAAGTAGGGATTGCTGTTGGTACACTCTACAATTATTATCCCAACAAGTGGGAACTATATATAGAGGTATTCGAGGAGAGCTGGCGTAAAACTTATGAAATCTTAAAAAATAACTGTCGGGAGCTGGATAAAGATTACCTTTTAAATTATCTGGAAGTCATCTATCAGGAGATGAAAAGTAAAAAGGCGATAGTTAGAGAGCTTTTTCGTTTTATCATGAACGACTTAGAAATTGATGAAGAAGAAAAGAAAGAAAAATTCAAGAGGGTACGTTTTCCTAAGGTATTGATCAATCAAATTTATAAATTATTTGTCGCAGTTCTAGAAAAAGAATTTGAAATCAATTTAGAAGATGAAAACCTTTATCGGCTTTTCACGATGGTTCAAATAGATATTCCTCTGCTTCAGCAGAATTTTGAAGAGGAAGAAGATAACATTCAATTTTTATATGAGGTAGTCAGTTCTTATATTGAAAAACATTATAGTGAATTATTCCACTCCGCTGGAGGAGAAAAGCAAAAATAATACAGTGATTATCCAATTTTTAATATATTATTTGAGAAACAAAATCATATCATAAAATATTAAGGTTGCTAGGGGATAATGAATTTCAAATTGGTCAAATTGCGGGAATTAGCTGCAGCTAATAAGATAATAAAACCTTAAATATATATATTTGCTATCAATTACAATTAATGGTATAATTTAAATATTACCATTGAACTTTTACTCTGTATTAT
>JAXKWB010000106.1:0-12071 GCA_036172385.1 Halanaerobiales bacterium
CACCAGTTGAAGAGAAAACTCTGCCGCATTCCCTGCAGTTTATTAATTTCACTACTATCAGCTCCTTAAATATTTGATTAATAAAAAAATACATTAGTGAGATAAATTAGTATAATCGACAAATTTATATAAAAAATTCAAATTTATAAAAGGTTTTTAGGATAATATAAAGAATATTATTAAATAACCAGAGATAGTTCGATAACAAAAAGGTCATACTGGCTGAAAAGCTATCTTTAATAAGCCAGGTCAAAGCTCAGCCGGGGAGGTGGAAGAAAATACATAAGATAATGGTCTGTGATGATTCAGCCTTTATGCGTAAAATTTTTTCTGATACAGTTAATAATGATCCCCAATTAAAAGTAGAAACTACCGCACATAATGGTAGAGATGCATTAAAAAAATTAAAAAGAGAAAATATTGACCTCCTGATGTTGGATATAGAGATGCCGAAAATGAACGGCCTTGAAACTCTGAAAACTGTTAAAGACCTTTATCCTGAGCTGCCCGTGATCATGGTAAGTGCTCTCGATAATAGAGAAACGGTTTTTAAAGCACTTGACCTGGGAGCATTTGATTTTATTCCAAAACCTTCCGGCTCAATTTCATTAAACATCGATTCAATTAAAGAAGAATTAATCGTAAAAATAAAGGCAGCACTCAAATCCAGAAAAGAGCAGAACCGCAAAAAAATGAATAGAAAAAAGATTAAAAAACCCAGTCACTTCCCAATCATAGCTGTCGGAGCTTCTTCTGGAGGTCCCCGGGCACTGACGACCCTCTTTTCTGAAATACCAGATAATTTTCCGGCTGCCTTTGTCATTGTTCAGCACATGCCTGCCGGGTTTACAGAAACACTGGCCCAGAGGTTGAACAGAATTTCGGGTCTGGATATTAAAGAAGCAGAAAAAGGTGACAGATTAAAAGCTGGAACAGGAATCCTGGCTCCCGGTGATTATCACCTCGAAATTGACAGCAGAGCTAAAGTCAGATTGAATCAAAATGAGCGCAGACATGGTGTCAGACCCTGTGTTGATCACATGCTGACAAGCCTTACAGAAAACTTTGCCGGTGACCGGCTGCTCGGAGTGATACTAACCGGGATGGGCCATGATGGTGCCGAGGGTATGGACAAACTGGTTTCTGCAGGTGGTTATGGGATTATCGAATCCAGAGAAACCGCTCTTGTTTACGGTATGCCAGCCTCGGTTGCAAAAATTGGTGCATATCATGAAATCAAAAAAATAGACGAAATTGCCGATAGACTTATAGAAATCGTGGAGGGATAAACTAAATGGCTATAGATTTTAATGAATTCAAAGATCATGCAAAAAAGATTTTAAATATAGATTTTGACGGTTATAAGATAGAAAGAGTTGAGCGCAGAACCAGAAGTCTAATGAGCAGACATGATGTCAGTGATTTTGATCAGTGCCTGCATTTAATTAAAAATGAAAAAGAATTTAGAGAAGCCTATTTAAATCACTTTACCATAAATACTTCTGAATTCTTTAGAAACCCCGATAATTTTGACTTCTTAAAAAACGAGGTGCTGCCCAGACTCTTTGCTGAAAAGAAAACGGTAAGAATTTGGAGTGCTCCCTGTTCCAATGGATCTGAGCCCTACAGTATAGCAATTATCTTAAAAGAAATGGGAGTCCGCTCAGGCCGGTTTAAGCTGACTGCAAGTGATCTCGATAAGACCATTCTGGCAGCTGCTCAAAAAGGTATTTACAAAGAAAATTCGATCAAAAACGTTTCAGATAATCTGCGCCGCAAATACTTTAGAGATACCGGTGATAATATTGAAAAATATGCTGTTAATGATGAAATAAAAAAAATGGTTAACTTTGAACAAAAAGATCTGATCAACGGCAGATTTTCTTCAAATTGGGATCTGATTTTAAGCCGCAACTTTTTCATCTACTTAACAAAAGAAATGAAGGACAAACTGATCAAAAAATTCACCGGAGTTCTCAACAGCGGCGGCTATTTCTTCCTCGGCAACACCGAATATATATTTACACCACAGAAATATGACCTGAAAAAAGTATACCAGTCCTTTTATCAGTATAGTAAGTAGAAATAATGGACTTTTAAATTAATTTTGTGGGCCTTTAATTAGCCAGGTTACAGCCGAAGCTGTCCTGGTTTTTTTAATTTTAGTTATCATTCTGTATAATCTTATCCTGTTTCTAATCTAGATTATACTGCTCCTCAGCTTTACTCTGCTATTCTTCAGCTGTATTCTGATCTCCCTCAGAATTGATATTCCCCTCAGTACCTCTCAGCTGTTTAACCAGTGCCTGATTTAAGGAAGCCAGAACCCCCTGTTTCCCAGCCATCTGACTGTATTCTTTGTAAAGCATATTTGAAAACACATCTTCTGCATAGCCTCCATCAAGCAGCTCATTATCATCAGCCAGCGTGTTTTTCATTGCAGAAAACATCTGGTCTATCAAAACAGATGTAAATTCTGCAGCAAGTTTTTCCAGTTCTCCACTATCACTATCAGCACTGTTCTGAAGTTTCTGCTCATTAATCTTAGCCTGGTCCTGCTGCAGATGCAGATCAGCGATATTATTGTAATTATTATTTATCTCCATCATAATTCTCCTTCCTAAAACCAGCTCAGCTTAATTTAAATTATCTCAAAACCCGCCAATACTGCTGATTAACAAATTCAGATAAAAAGTCGAGTTTACTGAAGCTCCAGTTCAGCATGAAGTGCTCCTGCTGCATCTATTTTTTGAATTATAGAAATGATATCTCTCGGAGCAGCTCCAATTGCATTTAAAGCTGTAACTAAATCTTCAATAGTATTATCCTGGCTGACGACAATCATATTGCTTTCCTGCCCCTCATCTACCTCTATCTCAACATCTTCTGTAACTTCAGTCTCTCCCCCACTAAATGGTGGTGGCTGTGAGACACTCTGTTCAGTTTTGATACTTACAGATAGGTTGCCATGGGCAACCGCCACTGTTGAAATTTTAACATTGTGGCTGAAAACAACAGTTCCCGTCTTCTCATCTATAATAACCTTAGCCTCGATATTGGGTCTGACCTTAAGTCTATTTACATCAGCAATAAAACTTACCAGATTCCCATTATAATCTGCTGGAATAGAGATGCTGACAGTTGAATAATTGCGGGCCGAGGCAGTTCTGCTGCCGAATTCGTTATTAACAGCCTCTGCAATTTTTTCTGCTGTTTCAAAATCTGGATTTGCAAGTATATAATTTATATTTTCTCTATCCAGGTCGGAATTGATCGACCTCTCTACAATGGCTCCCCCTGGTATTCTACCTGCTGTAGGATGGTTCTGACGCTGAGTCGTTCCACCACCACTTACATTAAATCCACCGATAGATACAGGTCCCTGAGCTGAAGCATAAATTTCTCCATTTGGAGCCTGGAGTGGTGTCATCAGCAGAGTACCTCCCTGAAGGCTGTCTGCATCACCAATAGAGCTCACACTTACATCGATCTTATCACCATTATGAACAATAGGGCCAAGTTCAGCAGTTACCATAACTGCTGCTGCATTGCGGCTGGAAACCTGATTATCATTTACAAAAACACCAAAATTCTGCAGCATATTGGCAATACTCTGCACCGTGGACTGGCTGCGGGTTGAATCCCCACTTCCATTTAAACCGACAACAATCCCATAACCGATCAGCTGATTTGCACGCATTCCATCTAAACGGGTTATATTACCGATCTCAACCTCAGGATCATTCTGAGCTGCTGCTGCAGCTGTTAGTATAAGGATCATGAGCATTACTAAAATTAATTGATTGATAAAGTAGTTTTCTCTGCTTAACTGCAAAATATCCCTTCTTTCAAAGAAAATAATTGGTCCATATTTACACAAATAGTTTTTATGACCTAAACCGGTAACTCCAAAACTTAATAATAATAACATCTTCCATGATTAAACTCTGCCTCAAGAATAAATCACCACTGCTTTTGAACTAAAAAATATAATTGAAGAATCTTGTTAAAAGACCGGGCTTCTGTTTGTCACCTACAGTTCCATCACCTTCATATTCAATATTTGCATCTGCTACCTTTTTAGATGATATCTCATTATTAAAATCGATATCTTCAGCCCGAACTATACCTTCTAAGCTTATATTCTGAATCTCACCATTTATCTTCACCTTTTTATTACCAGCTATCTTAAATGTACCATTATCATAAACCTCAGCAATCCTGGTTGTGATGTCTGCCTCAAGTGTACCACTGCGCTGGGTCGCCCCATCGGCAGATTCTGAATCAGAATAATTGAAATCTATAAATGGAATAAAATTCAATAAACCACCACCATCAGAACTGTAGCTGCTGTCCTGACTTGTATCTGTATTTGCACTCTGCACAGCATTCGCATTTTCTTCTATGAGCACTGTAATCACATCACCCTGGCTGTAGTCCGGAAAATCCTTATATAAACCAGATGACTGTTCACTCCAGAGAGATTCTGCTCCTGCTGTCACGGTAAAAATCATAAGTAAAATTAATACTAATACCAGATTATTTTTATTTAACATAACTTACACCCCATTTTATTTTGAAAGCATCTTCGCTTCAGTTTCAGAAAGGATTTCTACCTTAAACCTGTAGCCTGTGCTTTCATTTTCTACAGTTATTAGATCACCAACAGCACCGCGATCTCTGGCGGCAACAAAGGTGGTGATATTTATATTATTAACATTTATTTTTATCATTAATTTATCTCCCCACTGAACTGCAGTCGGAATCTTGAGATCATCTTTTTTTAAAAGCTGCCCTTTTCTGAGTGATCTCTTTAATTCTTTTCCACCGAGCAGTGAAGAATTCCGCTCCTTGATCACCTGAGCAGGGTCAGAATAAAGCACCCTCTCTTCAAGTCTAAAATCCCTCTTCTTGATCCTGCTTCCATAACTTATATCTCTGGCTGCAGTTAAAACTTCAGTTTTTAAACCGAACTCAAATGCATAAAATATTCTTTTTTTAATATCACCCTCAGATTCTATAAAAAGGGGCAGATTATTTCTCCCATACTGCAGCTTAAAATTATCAGCAGTGGTGATAGTATATTCACCTGCCGCTATTTTCTGGTCTTTAAGTTTTTGCAGCTGGTTGATAATGATATCCTGGCCGCCTGCAGCTGCTCTAATAAATTCTTCTGCAAAGCTTTCTATTTCCTGAGCAGAAAGCAGCTGACTTTCCCTCTTAACAATTATCATTTTAGGCATGTTGAGCCTGAACTCTGTTTGAGCATAACCTAAGTTCTTAATTGAGAGATCAACTAAAACCCGGCTCAACTTTTTACTGTAACCTGCCTGGGGTGAAGAAGCCAGTTCTAAATTCTGCAGCTCACTCAAAGACCCATCGGAAGCAGAAAACCCGCCAATTCGAGCAATTTCTCCCAGCCTTATTTTTTCTGCAGAAACACTTTCTTCTCCACTTATTGAAACCTCAAAAGCAGAAGCACTGCAGCTGAACAGCACCAATATCAGGCTGAGCAGAATAATCTTTTTCATGTGCTCCACCTCATCTATTTAGCGTTTAAGCTGATTTGCGGTCTGCAGCATCTCATCTGAAGCCTGGATAGACTTAGAATTTGTCTCATATGCCCTCTGAGCTGCAATCATATTTACCATTTCTTCTACCACCTTGACATTTGACATCTCCAGAAAACCCTGCAGTACTGTACCAAAACCTTCCTGGCCGGCTGTACCTGCAGTCGCCATACCCGAAGCTGCTGTCTCCGAATAAAGGTTTCTGCCTTCACTGGAAAGACCGGCGGTGTTTGAAAAATTATATAATTCGAGCTGACCAACTGTCTGAATCTGATCTGCAGAATCTGTCACACTAACTGACCCATCTGAAGTAATAGTTATTTCTTTTGCATCTGGTGGAATATTCAGCTGTGGTGAAAGTGGGTAACCATCAGAAGTTACTACCTGACCATTACTGTCCAGCTTAAATGAACCATCTTTTGTATAAGCAAAACTACCGTCAGGTCTCTGTACTCTAAAAAATCCCTCACCTTCAATAGCCATATCAAGATCATTATTTGTATTTACGATATTACCCTGAGAAAAAAGTTTCTGAGTACTGTTGATTTTAACCCCATGTCCAATCTCCGTACCAGTTGGTATTTCAGCACCCTGAGCATTTGGTGTACCCGGCTGGCGCAGATTTGTATATACTAGATCCGAAAAATTAATCTTTGATTTTTTAAAACCACTTGTATTTACATTTGCCAAATTATTAGAAATTACATCGATACTTGTCTGCTGGGAATTCATCCCGGTTGCAGCTGTCCATAATGCACTAATCATTTGCTCCACCTCTTTTTTTTATTTTAAAAACTGCTTTCTTACTGTTTTTGCTGCCGTATCTTTCGGTCAACAGCAGCTGAGGCTTCCTGTTAAGGTCCGGCCTCTGATTCAGTACTAAGCCCTACCAACTTCATTAATCACTTTATCCAGACTCTGATCAATACTGCTTATTACCTTCTGATTTGACTCATACTGGCGGTTTGTCTTAATCATATTTACCATTTCTTTTACTATCTCTACATTTGAATTCTCAAGAAACCCCTGAGCAATTCTAGCATCAGATTCCAGCGGCTCGGCTGCACCTTCTTCAGGCTGATAGAGATTATCTCCCACCTGCAGGAGTTCTGCCGGATCTGCAAAACTGACTATATCGATCTGGGCCCCCTGCAGTCCATTATTAAACCTAATCTCTCCACTTTCTGAAATAATGAAATCCTCACCCGGAATAAGCTGAATCCGCTCACCTTCAGTATCAAGCAGGGCTTCACCACTCTGACTTACTATCTCAGAATCGGCATTTAAAACAAAATTACCGTTTCTTATATATCTAATACCAGCTTCAGCCTCAACCACAAAATAGCCATCACCCTGAAGGGCGAGGTCAAGTGGATTACCTGTCTGCTGAAGATCACCCTGAGAAAGATCCTTAAAGCTTCTCTGGATCCGAGAACCGGAAGATATCTCCCCTATCTCTGCTCCAGCCCCTGCTTCTCCAATCCTATTTAAAAGAACCTCCGGAAAAGATTCAGTGATGGTTCCGGTTTTCTTGAATCCTTTAGTATCACTGTTGGCAAGATTATTTGCAGTAATATCAGATTTGCGCTCCAGAGCCTTCATCGAAGCTGCTGCTGTATATAATCCTCTGATCATCTTTTTCACCTCCTTTCGCTATTTTCTATGTTTATTTCATCATTAATTATAATGTTCTTCTTTAATCAGCTGCCTGTCTCAGCTCTTTATTAACTTCAGTAAAGGCAGCTGGTCCCAGTTTATTGGAAACAATGATCTTATCCTTACTGCTCAAAAGCTGAACTCCCGGAAAAATAGCTTTATTGGCCTTTATCGTCGAGTTATCAGATACCCTGAGTCTTTCTTTGATCTCCTTATTTTCCTTTTCGAGCTCTGCTTTTCTCTCACTTAATCTGGCAGATGTGGTCTTCAATTTTTTAAATAGTTCCAGCTTATCCTTGGGCAGTTTTCTCCCGTTTTCTTTTATTTTATTGAGGATATTTGTGCTCTTTGCAATCTTCTCCAGATTTTTATCGATACTGTTCAGCTCCTGACTGTTGTTCTGCAGCTCCTCCCTTAATTCAGGTTCTAGACCAATTATTATTTCTGTTTTAGTTGCAAGGCTTGAACCAATAATATCTGCTTCAATTAAGTGCTGGGCCATGAGCCGGCCTCCAACGATCAGTCCTTTACCCCCCTTAACGACGATATTGTTTTTAGCCCTAATATTACTGTGCATAATCGCCTGATAAACCTCAACATTATCAGCACTGACTCTGCCGTTTTCTATAAAGCGGGCGGTAAAATCTCCATCTGCCTCTATCTTACCTTTATTCCTGCCCAGAAATCCTTTTTTAATAAGCACATTACCTGCAGCTTTAATATCAGCAGCTCCAACATTACCTGCAATTTCAACATCACCATCGGCCCTGATTTCAAAACCCTCTTTAACATTTCCCGAAACCTTAACACTGCCGACAAAATTTATATTACCTGTGCTCAGATCTACATCACCTCTGACCGTATAAACTTCTTTGATTTCGACCTTTTTACCACGGCGGATAATCTGGCCATCTTTAGCTGCATAGATCGAATTATCTTTTTTTACTGTATTTTTTGTACCTGGAAACTTAATCTCTTTGAGAGGTGGTGGTGCAATCTCATCACCAAAAACATTGATCCCTGCCTCCCCAGACTCAGGCTCGATTTTCGTGATTATCTTTTCTCCCCTGCGAACATTATTGATCAGGTCAAGATTGTGAAAATCAATCGTCCCATCCTCTCTAAGCTTACCGGCCTGCTTTTCTTTTTCTTCAAAATGATAAATCAGCTTACCATCCTTACCTTTTACAGGTTCTCTACCTTCAGCAACCGGCTCTTTTTTCACTGTTTTTCTTTCTGCAGCAATTTTTTCCAGCTTATTCTCCATGATCCCATAAACAATACCCTCTTTTTCTAATTCAGCCTTAATATCTGCTGCGGTTATTTTTTCAGCACTGTTACCCGGTTCAAACCGCAGATATGCTTCCAATTTATCACCGGATACTTCCACTTCAATTTCATCTTCAAATTCAACTTCTGCCTTCTTATTTTCTTCAGTTAAACTGCCCTCATCTAGGTTTTGATTACTGCTGCCATTTTCATTAATATTATTCTGCAAATTATACCTCTCCTTTATCCACTAAAATATTCTTTAGACCTGCTCAGCATTGCCCGCAGCCTCCTCACAGCCCGAGCGTGTATCTGAGAAATTCTGGCTGAAGAAAGATTCATAATTTCTGCAATTTCTACCTGAGTTAATTCTTCATAATAATAGAGGCTGATAACCAGCTTTTCCTGTTCTGAAAGTGAATCTATTTTTTCTGCCAGAACTGACACAGCTTCCTGATGGGCAAGATGATCTACCGCACTTTTTAAGTCAGAAGCAAGGAGATCAATTAGCTCAACCCCATCATATTCCTGAGAAAGCGAAAGCCAGTCCGACATCTGCTTATGCTGTTCAATAGTTTTTATCCTATCCTCTCTGATACCTGTCAGCTCTGACAGTTCTTCCGGAATCGGCTCTCTCCCATTTTTAGCCTTAAAACTTTCTCTCTGACTTTCTAATTCTTTGAGCTGGCGGCGCATATTTGTAGGCAGCCAATCTCTGCTGCGCAGAAAATCATAAATTTCTCCCTTGATTCTCGGCAGAGCAAATGTAGAAAAACTAACACCCCGCTGATAGTCAAAGTTCTCTACTGCTTGAATTAAACCAATAATCCCATAGCTTTCTAGATCTTCTTTATCTATATATTCAGGCAGGAGAATCATAATCCGACCGGCTGCATAGCGAACCAGATTAAGATGCTTCATAATCAATTCTTCACGAGCTGCCTGATCCTGTTCCTCTTTGTATTTTTTCCACATAGATTTATCCAGACTCATAGTAATCTTCCTTTAGTTTATATAATTAAACTTCATTTTCTGCTTCCTGTGTTTCTTCTTCTGTTCTGCTCTTTTTTTGATTATTTTCTTCTGAAAAAGAATTATCAGAAAGATCTCTGTATAGATAAATAATCAGCTGTACTGATGCTGTGACCAAAAAAGCAAGTGCAAAGTATCTAATGCCGCTGTAAAAAACTGTCTTAAGATCTTTACCATTGAAAAGATTGCAGACTGTATTTAAAGAATATGAGATAAAAGCAGCTAAAAGTGCATAAAATAACATCTATCTCAATCCTCTTCTTCTGTTTTCTCTCTGATAGGCAAAAATCCACTGAATAATTTCTTCTCGAAGCCCATTACTAATATCGATAAACTCTAGCCCATAATTATATAATTCAGCATTAACCTTTGTTTTTCTGACAATAGAGCTCTTAATCAGCTGCTGTTCATTGAAAACACTTTTTAGATGAAGATAAAACAGCTCATCGGCAGCAAAATTTTCTGCCAGCTCTATTTTAATGCCACCACCACTGATATCAAGCAGAGCGGCTTCTGTAATTTTTCGAGCTTCTGTATTCTCATCTTCTTTTTGATAAAGATCCACACTTCCACTAACTTCCAGCCGAAAATAATCCCGCCGCTGTATCCTTTCTACAGATTCTGGCCTTTCGATCAGCAGAAGAGGGAGCGGCTTATTTGACCTTCTCAAAATTTTACTTTTAAAAACATAGGCTGCCCTGTTGGTTGTATAATAAACACTGATCGGCTGATCCAGCTTTACCGGAAGTGGAGCACCCTCTCTATATAAACCGGTGATTACTATCCCCTGTTCGATAATATCGGCAACTTTGCAGAGGTATTCCCCCTGATATGTCCCACTCTGGATTTCTACTTCTAGTTTTTTATTTATTGATAGTCCCTTCATCTGCTCAACTCCATTACCTCTTATGATTCTTTATTAAAAAAACCAATCATTTTATAAAAATAGCTTTTAATTCCAGCAGCCTGTCTTTCTCTACCTGCTATTTCATAGGCTATTTTCTCTATATCTTCTGCAGCCTTTCTTCCGGCAAAAACTTCAGAATATGGTTTTTGTCTGCGGACAGCAGTGCTGATTTTTCTATCATAAGAAATAGTTCCCAGCATCTCTAACTCTATGTCAAGATAATTACCAACAGTTTTGATCATTCTGCTGCTTATTTTCTCTGAATCTTTGATATTTTCACTTTGGTTTAAAACAAGTTTTATTGATCTGCTGTAATTATGATTAGCAAGAATTTTAATTAAACTGTAGCTGTCCATAACAGAGGTCGGCTCTGAAGTAAGCACAATTATCAGCTCTTCTACAGCAAGTATTGTATTGATAATATTTTTGGCTGCTCCTGCACCAAGGTCTATTAATAAATAATCAAAGTCTTTCTCGAGCTCTGCACCTATATTTACAAGTTTCTTTACTGCCTGAGTTCCGATATTGATGAAAGTATCATCACCTGTGATTCCACTTAAAAGCTTGACCCCTGCCGGACCCTCGATCAGTGCATCCTCAAGTGTGCATTCTCCCCTCAAAAGGTGTCCGATATCGAATCTGGGCTGAACTCCCAGCAGTATATCAAGATTTGCCATCCCGATATCGCTGTCAACAAGCAGCACATTTTTCCCCAGTTTGCTCAGATTATAGGCGAAATTAACTGCAAATGTTGATTTCCCTACACCACCCTTTCCGCTGGCAACAGCTATCGTCCTCGCATTTGCCGCCACTTCCAGTGATGTCTTATTAATATTATTTTTCTTTTCTTTAACTATCTCTTTTAATTTTGCAGCTTGATTACTCATAAAAATCACCAAATATATACTCAAATATATTTCCAGCTTCAGCTTTAGAAATA
The DNA here is from genome assembly GCA_036172385.1 of Halanaerobiales bacterium. Lineage (GTDB taxonomy): Bacteria > Bacillota > Halanaerobiia > Halanaerobiales > Halanaerobiaceae > Halanaerobium. The sequence goes on from JAXKWB010000106.1 coordinate 11,375, forward strand.
TCCTCCGGCACATCCTGGCCAAAGGTTAAATAGGAAAAAGGAAGCTGGTAATTTTCCTTAATATTGATTATATCTCCATAACTTGTAGTTTCATCAAGTTTGGTAAAAATTATTTTATCAGGCTCCAGAGGACTGAATTTATCAATAATACTGTAGAGGTCACTGCTCTTTGTATTTAAGCTTAAAAGCAGGTGCACCTCATCTATAAATTCCTGTGAGGTATATTCTCTGAGCTCCTCGAGCTGGAGGCTGTTCTTCCAGCTGCTGCCTGGTGTATCAATCAGCACCAGATCACAATCGCTGAACTGATTGTTGAGCATAGATTCCAACTTAAAGCTCTTATAGCAGACAGCAAAAGGAATATCAATAATATTGCTGTAAGTCCGCAGCTGCTCTACTGCAGCTATTCTATAAGTATCTGCTGTCATCAGAGCTACCTTTCTGCTTTTCTCAAGTGTAAAGTAGGCTGCAACCTTGGCCATTGTTGTTGTTTTTCCAACCCCAGTTGGGCCGATAAAAGAAATAACTTTCTGTTTTTTATCGAGTTTAATCTGACTATCTTCTTTAAAATAATTATTAAAAAATATCTTCAGCTTATCATTATAACTATCAGCAGCAAGAGCTTCCTGATCTTCATTTATTTTTTTAATGAAGATATTAACTATCCGGCTGTCAACCCCCTGCTCAAGCAGGTAAT
>JAXKWB010000107.1:0-5616 GCA_036172385.1 Halanaerobiales bacterium
ATATTGTTAAAATTGAAGAAACGGAGAAAGCTCAGAAACTAAAGATAACTGATAGAATTGACCGGATTAAGAATTATTACGAAAAGAATGAATACCTACCGGAGCTTGTGATTAGTGCTGGTAAAGATGGCGCCTATCATCTCAGCTATCAGGAGGGTAGTGTTACATTAAATCATTTTAAGGCAGTAGAAATTGACAGGGAAGAAATTGTCGAAACAACTGGTGCGGGAGATGCACTTACAGCAGGTCTGGCAGCAGGACTAATGAATAAATTTTCTGTGGCCGAAGCTATAGAACTGGGAATTAAAGCCTCTGCCCTGACGGTGAAATCGGAATTGACCTGTAACCCTGACCTGGCAGAGTTAAAATAAACTACAAAATGGAGGTAATATAATGAAAAGTTTAGAAAATTATTTAGAAATCAAGGGTGAAGTACGAGAGGCACTTAAAGCAGGTAGGCCTGTTGTAGCCCTGGAGTCAACAATTATTGCTCATGGAATGCCTTATCCGCAGAATATAGAAACAGCCCTGGAAATTGAAGAGATTATTAGAGCCAATGGTGCGGTTCCCGCAACAATTGGAATTATAGATGGTAAAATTAAAATTGGTTTAACCAGAGAAGAGGTAGAATTTTTAGGAGAGTCAGACGAAATTGTTAAGGTCAGCCGACGTGATCTACCGGTAGTTCTAGCCCAAAAAAAACATGGTGCAACTACAGTTGCTGGAACAATGATTGCTGCCGAACTGGCCGGAATCAAGATTTTTGTGACCGGTGGAGTCGGAGGAGTACACCGGGGAGCTGAAAAGAGTTTTGATATTTCTGCTGACTTAGAGGAATTGAAAAAAACTTCCGTTGCTGTAATTGCAGCCGGAGCTAAATCAATACTGGATCTTGGTTTGACTCTGGAGAAATTGGAAACTTTTGGAGTGCCGGTTCTTGGCTATCAGACTAAAGAACTGCCGGCATTTTACAGCCGTCACAGCGGATTTGATTGTGATTACAAATTGGATAGCCCGGAGCAGGCAGCAGATGTCTTAAAAGCAAAATGGGAACTTGGCTTAGAGGGTGGAGTTTTAATTGCTAATCCAGTTCCAGAAGCAGATGAGATTGAATACTCAGTCATCAACGAAAAGATTGAACAGGCTTTAGCAGAAGCTGAAGATCAGAGAATTAGTGGTAAGAAATTGACTCCTTTTTTACTGGATAGAATTAAAGAAATTACAGATGGTCAGAGTTTAATAACCAATATTGCCCTGGTTAGAAATAATGCGGTAGTTGGTGCCAAAATAGCAAAAGCTTTTTCCAGCTAATCCACCTACCGTTTACTGCTCGATTTATGTCAATAATTGTCGAAAACCAACGTTAATTCGGTGGTTTTTACTCATCCAAGACTTTTGTTGACAAAGGTCGACATAAATCGAGCAGTAAACGGCAGGAGCAGTAGAGCTAAATTTATAATTTGTAAATTTACTTAATTGATATAAAAAGTCTGTTGTGATAATATTAGTTAAAAGATAATGAGATTTTATAATCAGGAAGTGAAAAAATGCGTAATTATATAATAAAAAGATTACTGCTCTTGATTCCAATAATATTTATTGTAGCTGTAATTGCTTTCTTTATAACTAATTTAATGCCTGGTGATCCAGTTAGGGTTATTCTGGGTAATATGGCTACAGAGTCAGAAGTGGCCAGGTTGGAACAAAATCTTGGACTTGATCAGCCGCTCATTGTGAGATTTTTTAAATGGCTGGCTAATATAATGAGAGGAAATTTGGGTGAGTCATTTTATCTGCATGCTCCAGTTTCAGAAGTGCTACTTCAGCGGATCCAGCCGACTTTTTTAATTGCTGTCCTGGCTGAAATTCTAGGGATAACTGGAGGTATGCTTCTGGGAATCCTGGCAGCAGTTAAACACAGAAATTTTTTAGACCAATTTTCAATAACTATTTCACTTTTTGGAATCTCTGTCCCCAGTTTCTGGCTGGCTTTAATGTTGATGTATCTTTTTTCCGTAAGGTTGGGCTGGTTTCCGGTTAGCGGCTATGAGCCTTTTGCAGAAGCTGGATTGGGAACCTTTCGCTATATAATTTTGCCGGCTGTAACCCTTGCTTTTATGCAGGCTGGTTTGATAGCCCGGATGACCAGAAGTGCAATGCTGGACACACTTAAACAGGATTATATTCGGACTGCAAAAAGTAAAGGATTGTCAACTAGAATTATAGTTTTTAAACATGCTCTTAAAAATTCTATGCTGCCTGTAATTACTGTAATTGGTCATAACTTTGCAGTGCTGCTGGGTGGAACCTGGATTGTAGAAACTATTTTTGTAATTCCAGGGACCGGTTTTATGGCAATTAATGCAATTATGCGCCGCGATATTCCTATAATTCAGGCTTCAATTATTTTTGTAGCGGTAATTTATGTAATCTTAAATTTATTTGTAGATTTAAGTTACGCCTTTTTAAACCCAAAAATTCGTTATAATTAAGGGGTAATAAAAATTGCTTTTTCTAAAAAAATATAACAAATATAAGCACCCATATATTACCATATCAATAACCATTCTAATTATTTTAGTTTTTTTAAGTCTTTTTGCTCCAGTAATTACAGATTATAGTCCTGTCAGAAACCATCCCCGGGACAGACTACAGCCACCTTCCAGGAAACATCTTCTGGGGACAGATCAATTTGGACGGGATATTTTCACCAGGATTTTGTATGGTATTCGGGCTTCAATGCAGGTTGGTCTGGCAGTTGTAATACTAACTATGATTACGGGTGGAATTGTTGGGATCACAGCTGGATTTTATCCCCGAATCGATAAAGTGGTTATGCGATTTCTGGATGCAATGATGGCTTTTCCCGGGATAATTATTGCAATTTCTCTGGCTGCTATCTGGGGGGCTGGTAAATTTAATATCATTCTGGCTTTATCGTTTGCCTATTTTCCCAGGATGGCCAGAATTGTCCGCAGTTCAGTAATTTCGATTAAGGATCTGGACTATGTAGAATCTGCCCGGGCAGCAGGAGCTAGAGATTCAAGAATTATTTTGAAGCATATTCTAAAAAATTCGGCATCTCCTATCATGGTTCAGGCTACTTTTAATTTTGCTTTAGCTATTCTGGATGAGGCGGCACTCAGTTTTTTGGGGGTCGGTATTATGCCACCCACTCCAAGTTTAGGGGCTATGGTAACAGATGCCAGATCATATATGGTAGTTGCACCCTGGATGATTTTAGCTCCAGGAATAATGATCATTCTTGCAGTTCTGTCTTTAAATTTATTGGGAGATGGTCTGCGTGACCTGTTGGATCCGCATTTAAAAAATACAATTAAAAATTAAAGAGGTGGAAAAATGAGAAAAGAAAAAAAGATTACTTCAATTGTTGTGCTGGTATTATTTTTTTCACTATTGTTAAGCGGCAGTGTGCTGGCTCAGGAAGAAGAACGTTATGGAGGGACTCTCAATGCTGCTCTGCAGATGTCGGTAGCTCACCTTGACAGTGACAATTCTACTGATTCGATGATTACAGCGATGATGAATCATGTCTATGAGGGACTTTTTGAATTTGATAAAAATTTAAAGGTACATCCCTACCTGGCTAAAAGCTATCAGGTAAGTGAGGGTGGCCTGGTTTATGAAGTTAAGTTAAGAGAAGATGTAATGATGCATAATGGACAGATTATGAACGCAGATGATGTCATTGCTTCCTTTAGAAGATGGCTGGAGATTAATAATGGGGGTAAGCTGGTTGCTCCCCACTTTGATCAGGTAGAAAAAATTGATCAATACAATATTAGATTTACATTTAAAGATCCATATGCTCCATTTTTGAATATTCTGGCCTCACCTGTATCCAATCAAAAATTTGTGGTGAGAGCAGAAGAGGTGGTAAAAGAATTTGGGACTGATATTATTGAGCGTCATGTTGGTACTGGACCTTACAAATATGAAGAATGGGTACCAGATCAAAAACTTGTCTTAACCCGCTTTGAAGATTATACACCCAGTTCACGGGAGAGCTCATTTTTTGCGGGTGAGCGAATTCCATATTTAGATAAAATAGTGTTCAACTTTATTCCTGATGCTCAGGTTAGAGTTTCTGGAGTTCGAACAGGACAGTTTCAATTTGCAGAAGAGGTTCCACGGGAACAGTATCAGATCTTTAAGAGAAATGAGAATATAAAAAATGAAATTATTTATCCAGATCGGATGTCCATGCTGATTTTTAATAGTTCTGAAGCACCTTTTGATAATAAATATGCTCGCCGTGCGATTGCCTATGCGCTGGATTTTGAGGAACTGGGATATGCAATGATTGGTGACCCTCAGTTCTGGCGTCTGGAATCTGCCCTGCACGAAGAAGGAAATCCCTGGCATGTTCCTGATGCAGGCGAAGGTATTTATGGGGTTTACGATCCAGAAAAAGCAAAACAACTGCTTGAGCGGGCAGGTTACAATGGTCAGCCGCTTATTATTTTAAGTGGTCAGGATAATCAGATGGAAAGACAGGGAGCAATTGCAATTCAGGATCAGTTAAGGAAGATCGGTATTGAGGTTAAGCTGCAGCTATTTGATCGTCCAACTGTGGTAGAAAAAAGATCGAAGCCTGATGGATGGCATATGCACCTTTCCCCATTCATTAAAGTAGTTCCTGATCCTCAGATTCATCAGGGCTGGACAGGTACTAATAAATGGATTACCAACTGGGATAGTAAAGATTCTCGACAGATGGATCAGATCTTTGCGGAAATGCTGAGAGAGGTTGATTATGAGCAGAGATACAAAATTGTAGAAAGAATGCAGGCTGAACTCTGGGATTCTGTTCCTTATTTCAACATTTTAGATTACAGCCGTCTGCATATTAGAAGAGCAGAACTTAAAAACTTCCAGGCAGGCTGGCAGCCTTTCTTCTGGAACACTTATCTGGAGTAATCTACACCCTTACACCTTACACCTACCGGGAACTTGTCGTATTTTGTCGGAAAATGGTATAACTAGTAAAAGCAGCAGTTTTTGAGGAGTTAAAATCCTCTAACTGCTGCTTTTTTTACATAAAATTACATAATTCGACAAGTAAACGGTAGCTGCACGCTATTCCGCTTTCGGTATTTTATAATCAATTCTGGTGAAGAAATTTCCGAGCAAAATAGAACTGATAATTACCAGCGGCAGCGAAACCCCAATTCTAATTGCGGTAAACTTAAGGCCAAGGATTGAAGCTTCCATAATGCTCATCGGAATCATTACCAGGGAAGCAGCAGTGACATAGGTAAAAATAGAAGAATAATTGGCTCCCTTATGATAAAGTGTATTTGCCACCGGGAAGGCAACAAAGGTTCCTCCAACAGTAGTAGCTGCCAGCAAAATCGCATAAATATATTTTTTGAAGCCGGAAGTATGACCAAAGTTGTTTTCAATACTTTCTCTGCTGACCCAGACATCAAATAGGCCAATCAGCACAAAAGCTGGCGGTAAAATCGAAATCATATCCCGGGCAAAAAGCATAAAATTGGAACCAATTCTGGACCAGGATCGAAATTCAAAAAGAAGGATCCTCCAATAAAAGACACAAAGGCAGCAAAAAGATAATAATTCAATTTGCTATTT
>JAXKWB010000108.1:0-17396 GCA_036172385.1 Halanaerobiales bacterium
GTTATGAATTGGTAGCAGGTCTCGGTAAGAAAGAAATAGAAGAAACCCTGGCCCAGGAGGGAGAAATTGAAGTCCGCTGTCATTTCTGTAATAACACCTATACTTTTGAGAAAGAGGAAGTAGAAGAACTGCTGGCTGAACTGGAAGCAGGAGAAAAAGATATTCCAGAAGTTGATACTGAACAAATTGTAGTTGAAAGTGAAAATAATAAAGAAAAATAGTAAATAATAACTAATAAAAATAAAGCAGAGAGTTAAACCTCTCTGCGGTATTTATCTAACTTTGCTGCTGTAGTTTGAGGCAGCAGAGCTTTGATATAAATATTATTTTTTTGATATTCTTCTTCATAGACCTTAGCTGTATTATGAATTTTTTCTACCCAGCCTGCTTCCGAATAGGGAAGGTCTAATTCTACCTCTACCATTTCTTCACTGATAATCCTGTTTAATTTTTCTATTACCGAGTCAGTATTGATTCCTTTTAAAGCTGAAATAAATAGAGCCTCCGGATAAATGATTTTTAAATCATCAAGTCTGGATTCCTCAATTAAATCAATTTTGTTAAAAACTTTGATAATTCTGCAGTCAGGCTCTACCAGTTCTCTGATTTCATCATTTACAACCCGCATATTTTTTTCCATTTCCGAATTTGAAGCATCAATTAAGTGTAATATAATATCAGCATTTTCTACTTCTTCCAGGGTAGTTCTAAATGAGGCTACCAGCTGATGAGGTAGTTTGCTGATAAAACCTACTGTATCACTTAAAATAACATTTTGTCCTACAGGCAGTTCCAGCTGCCTCATGGTGGAATCTAAAGTTGCAAATAATTTATCGGCAGTATAGCTGTCAGATCCAGCAAGTCTGTTCATTAGTGTTGACTTACCCGCGTTTGTATAACCAACAAGTGCTACCAGTGGATCTTTACGGCTGCTGCGCTGAAGTTCTCTGCTCGCCTTGATTTCTTTCAATTTTTCCTGCAGACGGTGTATCTTTTTTTCAATGCGGCGGCGGTCAACCTCAAGTTTTGTTTCCCCAGGTCCCCTGGTGCCAATTCCACCTGCCAGTCTGGACATCTCTACTCCCCGTCCCTGAAGTCTGGGAAGTCGATATTCTAACTGAGCCAGTTCTACCTGAATTTTGCTTTCACGGCTGTGAGCATGACGGGCAAAAATATCTAAGATTACCTGAGAACGGTCAATTACCTTAACCTCAATTTTATCTTCCAGATTACGCTGCTGTACAGGAGAGAGTTCATTATCAAATACAATTAGATTAGCCCCAACAGTTTCGGCAGCTTCCTTAATTTCATTAACCTTACCACTGCCGATATAGTAAGCAGGATCAATTTTGCGATCATGATAGGTCATTTTTAAAATACTTTCTGCACCTGCAGTTTCAACCAGCAGTTCAAGTTCCTTTAGTTCACCTTCATTTAAGCCGACCAGAACAGCTTTTTCTTCCATTTCTTCTATCTGGTACATATCATTACTTTCATTTATTTCAAATTTATTATTAATAATATCATCTCCCAATTAAAGTTTTTAAAACAGCTAAAAATTTTTGTTGTTATTCTCTATAATTTATTATAACATTTTTTAAAAATTTTAAAAACTTAAGCAGTAATTGCTGATTAAATCTAAGAATTTGTATGATCTAAGGCAGTATTTAAGAGCTAATCAAATTTAAAGATCATCTATAATGTGAAATTAAGCACTTAACTGTTTGAAATTATCATTTTTGCATGTTATTCTATAAGTGTCAGTTAAGTTAATAAGTCAAAAAGGCTGACGGAATAAGGAATTAACTGTTTGTGATTCAGGTGAATATATTTTTTTATTAAGTCTTGTTATAATCTTCACAATAACTTTATAAGTCCAGAAGGAGGATAATTAATGAAGATTAAAAATGTTAGTAATGTGGAAGAATTTAATCAATTAATTGCAGAAGTGGAAGCGGCTCAGGAAGAATATGCTCAGTACAGTCAAAAAGAGGTTGATGAGATATTTAGACGAGCTTCAATAGCTGCCAATGATCAGCGAATTCAGCTGGCCAAAATGGCTGTTGAAGATACGGGAATGGGAATTGTAGAGGATAAGGTAATCAAAAATCATTTTTCATCAGAATATATATATAATAAATATCGAGACGAAAAAACATGTGGTGTTTTAGAAGAGGATACTGCTCATGGTATTAAGAAGCTTGCAGAACCAATTGGAATTATTGCCGGTATTGTTCCGGTTACTAATCCAACTTCAACTACTATTTTTAAATCACTGATTTCTTTGAAAACAAGAAATGCTATTATTTTTTCACCACATCCAGGGGCCAGGGAATGCACAATTGAGGCAGCTAAAACGATTCTGGAAGCAGCAGTAGAAGCAGGAGCTCCAGAAAATATAATTGGCTGGATTGATCAACCCTCAATTGAATTATCTCAGCATTTAATGCAGCACCCAAAGGTAAGCATGATTCTGGCTACAGGTGGACCAGGAATGGTTAAAGCAGCTTATTCTTCAGGTAAACCAGCGATTGGAGTTGGTGCAGGAAATACTCCAGCAGTAATTGATGAGACTGCCCATCTTAAAATGGCAGTAAGTTCAATCCTGATGAGTAAAACTTTTGACAATGGAGTTATCTGTGCTTCTGAGCAGTCGGTAACAGTAGTTGACGAAGTCTATGAGAAGGTAAAAAAGGAATTTGTTGATCGAGGAGCTTATATTTTAAATAAAGCAGAAAGAAAAAAAGTTTCTGAACAGCTTCTGGTTGAGGGACATATAAATTCTAAAATTGTAGGTCAGAGTGCCCATGATATTGCAGCAATGGCAGGAGTAAATGTTCCAGAGGATGCCAAAGTATTAATTGCAGAGGTAGAAGAGGTTGGCAGTCAGGAACCCTTTTCCTATGAAAAGTTATCTCCAACTCTGGCTTTATATAAAGCATCTGATTTTAAGGATGCGGTAGCAAATGCAGTAGAATTAGTTAAATTTGGTGGAATCGGACACACCTCCGTTTTATACACTGACAGAATAAATGATCAGCGAAAAGATTATTTTAGTCAGCAGATGAAAACAGGTAGAATTTTAGTTAATATGCCTTCATCTCAGGGTGCAATTGGTGATATTTACAACTTCAAGTTAGAACCATCATTGACTTTAGGTTGTGGATCCTGGGGTGGAAATTCAGTCAGTGAAAACGTGGGGGTTAAACATTTAATGAATATCAAAACAACTGCAGAAAGAAAAGAAAACATGCTCTGGTTTAAAGTACCTGAAAATATCTACTTTAAATATGGTGCCCTACCTTCTGCTCTGGCAGAATTAAAGGATAAAAAAAGAGCTTTTATTATGACAGATAAACCGCTGGCTAAAATGGGATATACTGATCGCATAACTGATGAACTGGATAAATATGGTGTTGATTATCGAGTTTTTGCAGATGTTGAGCCAGATCCAGAAATTTCAATGGTCCGCAAAGCAGTAAAGCAGATGCAGAGCTTTAATCCAGATTTAATTATTGCTCTGGGTGGTGGTTCACCGATGGATGCTGCGAAGATTGCCTGGTTGTTATATGAACATCCAGAGGCAGAGTTTAAGGAGCTTTCAATGACCTTTATGGATATCAGAAAGAGAATCTATAAATTTCCTGAACTCGGGAATAAGGCAGAATTAGTTGCTATTCCAACTACATCCGGTACAGGATCAGAAGTTACCCCTTTTGCAGTGGTCACAGATGATAGTACAGGGATTAAATACCCAATTGCAGATTATGAGTTAACTCCAAACATGGCAATTGTGGATCCAGATCTGGTGCTTTCAATGCCTAAAACTCTGACAGCACATTCTGGAATAGATGCTTTAGTACATGCTATTGAGGCCTATGTCTCAGTCTTATCCAGTGAATATACTAGAGGCTTATCCTTAGAAGCAATTAGATTAATCTTTAAATATTTGCCGGAATCCTATCATGGGGGAGCAGATGCCCGCAAGGCAAAAGAAAAAATCCATTATGCAGCAACAACTGCAGGTATGGCTTTTGCCAATGCATTTTTAGGAGTCTGTCACTCAATGGCTCATAAATTAGGTTCTGCTTTTCATTTATCACACGGACTGGCGAATGCGCTCTTAATTAACAATGTTATTAAGTATAATTCCAGTGATAAGCCGGTTAAACAGGCGTCTTTTCCCCAGTATAAATATCCAAGAGCCAAGATCAGATATGCTAAAATTGCAGATCATCTTGGATTAGGTGGAAAGACCCCAGATGAGAAAGTTGATCTCTTAATAGATGCTATTAATCAGCTAAAAGCAGAATTGGATATTCCGGCAGCAATTAAAGATGCAGGAATAACTGAAGAACAGTTTAACTCAAAAGTCGATAAAATCTCCGAGTTAGCCTTTGATGATCAGTGTACAGTAGCTAATCCACGCTACCCACTGATTTCTGAAATTAAAGGTCTATATCAAAAAGCATTTAAAGGAGATTTATAATAAATTTGCCCAAATGCTAAAATATACTCTATGCAGAAAGGTGCTCTCCCCAGAGCATCTTTTTGTGATTGATAATATCGTAGAAAGTGAATATTTTCTAATTTTCAAAAAGTAATAAATATAGTTTTTATCTTTAGCTTTCGATTTGAGAATATAGGAGGATGATTTATAATGAATGAGGTTATTATCTGTGTAGGCAGCAGCTGTCATCTTAAAGGATCAGAAAAAGTAATAGAAATTTTTAAATCAGAAATTGAAAAACATCGGCTTAAAGATGTTAAACTTTCTGGCAGTTTCTGTCAGGGGAACTGTACTGAAGGAGTTAATATAGAAATAAATGGTCAAAAAATAGCGGCAGTTAATGAGGATAATGCAGAGGAAATTTTTAAAAAGCATTTACTGTCTGATCAAAATGAATGATACTTTAATTGTAAAACCAGCCAGCTGTAAAGACTGTCATAAATGTCTGAGGGAATGTCCAGTTGCAGCAATTGGTTTTAAAGATAGTCAGGCGTTTATTATTGAAGAAAAGTGTATTTACTGTGGTAACTGTATTAAAACCTGTCCCCAGGGAGCAAAAAGCGCTCTGTTTGAGGAAAAAAAATTAGAAGCTTTTTTAGAATCAGACAGTTATTTAATAGCATCTATTGCCCCTTCTTTTGTAACTGCTTTTCCTGATCTTAAACCAGGACAGCTGATTCAAGCTTTAAAAACAATTGGTTTTGATTACATAGCAGAAACTGCAGAAGCAGCGGCCAGAGTTGTTAAACAATTTAAAAAGGAAAGAGAAAAAATGGACAGCACTCTGATAACTTCCTGCTGTCCTGCAGTTGTAAATTTAATTGAAAAACATTATCCAGAATTACTGCCGCAGCTGGCACCAGTACTTTCGCCAATGATGCTGCAGACGGCTGAGCTAAAGAATAATTTTGATTGTGCCAGAGTTATTTTCATCGGCCCCTGTCTGGCCAAAATAGAAGAAAGCAAAAATGAAAAAAGAAGAGATTACAGGCCTGATATTGTAATTACCTTTGAACATCTGAGGCTTTTTCTGGAAGAAAGAGGTCTTAAAATTTCTGAGCTGGAGACAGCAGATGTTGATCTGCCGGCAACCCATTTAACTGCAGATTATGCTCTTTCCGGCGGAGCAGTTAAGGCAGCTGATCTGCTTAAAGCAGATCCAGGTTGTGGTAATAAGGCCCTGCATTTAAGTGGATTAGAAAACATAATAAATTTTTTAGAGGATTTTAAAAAGGATAAAGACAAAATAGAGGTTGAACTGGTGGAACTTCTGGCCTGCTCAGGAGGCTGTATTAATGGACCAGCAATAAATAATGACTTAAGTATTCCGTTAAAAGAACTGGAAGTTCATAATTATCTGTCATTCAGCAAGAGAAATAATTACAAAAAGATTACTTCATTGAAAAAAGAAAAATCGGTAAATGAAATATCATTAAGGCGAAAACATAAGAATAAAAAGATGTCTCTACCAGAGGTACCGGAGTCTGAAATCAAAAAAATATTAACCTCGATTGCTAAAGAAAATAAGGAAGACGAAAAAGATTGTGGGGGCTGTGGTTATTCCAGCTGTCGAGAAAAGGCAGCAGCAGTTTATTATGGGTTTGCAGAAAAGAAAATGTGTATTCCTTATATGAAATCCAGAGCCGAGTCGCTTTCTCAGATTATAGTTGAGTCATCACATAATGCAATAATAGTAGTTAATGATCAGATGAAAATTCAGAAATTCAATCCTGTAGCTAAAGAATTATTTACCCAGAAAAGCAGAGAACTGCAGGATATGAAACTGGATAAATTTATGGACAGCAGCAGCTTTCAAAAGGCATGGAACCTCAATCAGAGATTGATTCATCAAAAATGTTCTTATAAAAATGGCAGTATCACAGTTGACCAGACTATTTTTGCTCTCAGAGAGCATAAAGTCATAGTTGGAATTTTAACCGATATTAGTGAACAGGAAAAACAGAGGCGGAAAATGCAGAAGATGAAAGAAGTCGCTGTAGAAAAAACAAATGATGTTGTCAATAAACAGATGCAGACTGTGCAGGAAATTGCCGGTCTTTTGGGAGAAACAACTGTAGAAACCAAAGCAGCTCTGACAGAATTATCTGAGCTCCTGCAGGCAGGTGATGATTAGTGGGACTAGTTTTTGAAGAATTTTATAGATCGATACCTAAAGCTGGAGAAGAAGTCTGTGGAGATAATGTAGAAATTATAAAAAAAGACAATAAAACAATTATTGTTTTATCTGATGGACTGGGGAGTGGGATTAAGGCAAATATACTTTCTACTTTAACATCAAAAATTGCTTCTGGACTTCTGGATAAAGAACTACCTTTAGAAGAAATACTTTCAACTATTCTTGCAACTCTACCCGTTTGTGAAGTGAGAGGGATTGCCTATGCAACTCTTGCTTTTTTAATAATTGACCAAAATCAGCAGCTCCGACTGATAGAAATTGACAGCCCTTCGGCTTTTTTATTCAGGGATAACCAGGTTAAAAAATTAGAGTATCAGGAATTTGAGCTGGAAGGAAAAAAAATTAAAGAAGCTAATTTCAAATTTCAGCGCCAGGATCAACTCTTTCTGGTAAGTGATGGGGTAACTCATGCAGGGATAGGTGGACTTTTGAATTTTGGTCTGGGTTGGAAGGGAGCTGCAGGAGAAATTGAGAGAACAGTTAATAAAAATCAGAAGGATTTAAAAGACAGCATTAATAATCTTGTTAAAATATTTAATACTTATTATGGAGATCAGGCTGGTGATGATTTTACTATAATTGGAATGAAATACAGAAAGAAAAGAAAATTAAATATCTGGAGTGGTCCACCTTTAAAAAAAGCAGATGATAAGCATCTGGCTCAGAAAATTAATAATGCAGAAGGGAAAAAGGTCATCAGTGGAGGTACAACTGCACAGATAGCATCCCGTGAGTTAGATAAAGAGTTAGAACCTGGTCTTAAATATTATGATAAAGATATTCCACCTACCAGCAAAATGAAAGGCTTTGATCTTTTAACAGAAGGATTATTAACTTTAAATAAAGTTCTTTCCTTACTTAAAAAATATAAACCGGGACAGATTCCGGTTGCCGGTAAAGATGGGGCATCTCGTTTTACTAGATTATTACTGGAAAGTGATAGTGTTCAATTTTTTGTTGGCAGAGCTGTTAATGAATCTCATCAGAGTTTAAATCTCCCCATTAATTTAGGAATTAGAAGCCAGATAATAAGTCAGATTGCCGAACAGCTGCGAAGAATAAAAAAGGAAGTTAAAATTGAATGGTTTTAAAACAGAGGAGGTGGATTAAATGCCTAAAAATACTTTGAAAATATGTATAGGAACTCCCTGTCATTTGATGGGTGCATCGGAGTTGCTGGAATTAATAAATGAACTTGATCAGAATTTAAGAGACAAAATTGAGCTAAAAACAAGTCACTGTATTGATGACTGCTGTGAGCAGGCTCCTGTTGCAGAATTTAACGGTAGAATCTATCAGGATTTAAATCCTGAAAAACTATATAAGATTATAAGAGATAATATAAGATAGGAGAGGTTAAAATGAATGGGAAAAATATTTCTGAAGTTATTAAATTGAAAAGAAGATTATATATTGAACTGCTGCGACTTGTAAAAACAGGAAAACTGGCAGAAGAGATTTCCAATCTGTCTCAAAAGATGATAACTAAAGATTCTCCCCGCTATAGATGCTGTGAATTTAAAGAAAGAGCTATTTTTGATCAGAGAATTAAAGCAGTAATGGGATTTAATATTGCCAGTAATAAAGATAAAAGTTTAAAAGAGCTGGCAAAATCATTACCCAGACAGGGGAAAAAAAGAAATATTGTAGAAGTAATTGATACAGCCTGTGACAGCTGTCCAATTGATAAATATCTAGTTACAGATGCCTGTAGAAATTGTGTTGCTCATAAATGTGTTAATGTCTGCCCGGTAAATGCAATTGTAATTATCCAAAATAAAGCCTATATTGATCAGGATAAATGTGTTGAATGTGGTAAGTGTGCAGGAGCCTGTTCTTATAATGCTATTTTAGAAAATCAGCGTCCCTGCAGTAGAGCCTGTGAACTTGATGCCATCAGTTCTGATTCAAACCGCCAGGCAAAAATAGATCGAGAAAAATGTGTTAGCTGCGGCAGCTGTATAACTGCCTGTCCCTTTGGAGCAATTACTGAGACTGGAGATTTAATTCAGGTCGCTCTGGAATTATTTTCTGAGAAGAATAGCTTAGCTGCAATGCTCGCCCCATCTTTTGTTGGCCAGTTTGGCTATCAACAGAGCCCGGCAAAAATTAAATATGGCTTAAAAAAATTAGGGTTTGAAGAAGTAAAAGAGGTAGCGGCCGGGGCAGAAATAACAGCTGCTGCAGAAAGTAAAGAATTAAAAGAAAAAATAATGGAAGAAGAAACATTACTTTCTTCCTGCTGTCCGGCTTTTAAAAGAATGGTTTTAAATGAATTTGAGAGTCTTTCCAGGCTGATTTCGAATACTGATTCCCCCATGGCAGTTACAGCCCAAAAAATAAAAAATGAAAATAATAAACTAAAAACTATTTTTATTGGTCCCTGTACAGCCAAAAAAGAAGAGGCATTACAAAATGAGAATGTTGATTATGTACTAACCTTTGAAGAGCTGCTTGCTTTATTTACCGCCCATAATATTAATCTGGCTGAAATAGAGGAAGCGGAAAAATTAGAAGATGCAGGAGTTTTGGGCAGACAATTTGCCTATGCTGGGGGCCTGCAGAAGTCTCTACGAGAACTGGTAAAGGTTGATTATAAAAGCAAACAGATTGATGGACTGGGACGCTTAAAAAAGGAATTGTATTTAATTAAAGCTAAAAAAAATAATTATAATTTTTTAGAAGGAATGGCCTGTACTGGTGGGTGTATTGGTGGACCTTCGGCAATGATTTCTAAAGGAGCTGCCAAAAAATTAGTACAGAATTTTGCAGAGTCTAATTAATAGCTGTTGAAGTTGATAACTCAATTGTTTTAAATCAGATAATATTTTAAATCTCTCTAAAAATTGATAAAAACTAATAAATGTATTATAATTGAAGTGCCGGGATACCGGCATTTTTTCTGTTCAATATGCAGGAAACTAATGACTTAAACTAGAATAAAGGTAGTTAATGGAGTGGTTTTTATGCAGGATTACCCTGAGGGTGGGGTTTATATTTTAAAACTTAAACTGGAAGCAGAAAAGAAAATTAAAGTTGGAGCTCTGGGAAGTAAAACCTTTGCTCCTGGTTATTATTTTTATACCGGTACAGCCCAGACTAATCTTGCAGCAAGAATAAAACGCCATTACAGCAGTGATAAAAAATTTCACTGGCATATTGATTATCTTCTGGCTGAGGCAGATTTAGAAAATGATTTTGTTTTTGAGCTGCCGGGAGAGGGCGAATGTTTTCTGGCCCGGATATTGATAGATCATGGAGGTAAGACTCCTGCTGCTGGGTTTGGAGCCAGTGACTGCAGCTGTGAAAGTCATTTAATATATTTTTCTTTGACTGCAGGCAGGACTGTTCTGGAAAATCTAATTAAAAGCAAAAATTTAACAGCAGAATTTAAAAAAATTAATTCTTAGTGTGATTATAATGAAATAATATGTTACTTAAAATAAGGAAGTGATTTGGTGGAAGATAGCGAAATACTTAAAAATCTTAATCAGGCTCAAAAACAGGCAGTTGAACACCACAAAGGGCCGGAGCTTGTGCTTGCAGGTGCCGGAAGTGGAAAAACAAGGGTCTTGACCAGAAGAATTGGTTATTTGATCAATCATTATAATGTTTCTCCCTATAATATTTTAGCTGTAACTTTTACCAATAAAGCGGCAAATGAGATGAAAGAAAGAGCTAAAGATATGGTAGGAGGAATAAACAGCAGTCTCTGGGTCAGTACTTTCCATTCTTTTTGTGTGCGTATTCTGCGCCGGGAAGCAGAAAAACTGGGTTATAATAAAAACTTTGTTATTTTTGACAGCCTTGATCAGCGCAAACTGGTTAAAGAGGTTTTAAAATCAAAAAATCTGGATCCGAAAAAAACAAAACCAAGGTCGGTTTTAAATAAAATTTCCAGTGCAAAAAATGAACTAAAAACTCCAGAGCAGATGAGTGCGATATCAGGCAGTTTTTTTGATCAGACTGCTGCTGATATTTATGAGGAATACCAGAAACGGCTCAGGGAAAATAATGCAATGGATTTTGATGATTTAATTCAGCAGACTGTGAGACTTTTTGAAGAATTTCCACTGGTTTTAGAACACTATCAGGAGCGTTTTAAGTATATTCTGGTAGATGAGTATCAGGATGTAAACCATGCCCAGTATCAGCTGGTAAATTTGCTGGCTGAGCGCTACCGCAATGTATGTGTGGTTGGTGACCCTGATCAGGGTATTTATGGTTTTAGAGGAGCGGATATCCGGAATATTTTAAATTTCGAGGATGATTATCCTGATGTTAAAACCATTCGTCTGGAGCAGAATTACCGTTCCAAAGGTAATATTTTAAAAGCTGCCCAGGCAGTGATTAAAAATAATTCTTCCCGTAAAGAAAAAGAACTCTGGACAGACCAGGGAGAAGGCCCCAAACTTGAGTTATATGAGGCAAAAGATGAAAAAGAAGAAGCAGACTTTGTCTGTCGGACAGCTAAGGAACTGACAGAAAAAGAGGATTTAACTTTTGATGATCTGGCTGTGCTTTACAGGACTAATTCTCAGTCCCGGGCTTTTGAAGATATGCTGATGAAATACGGGATCCCCTATCAAATTGTTGGGGGAGTAAGGTTTTATGAGCGAATGGAAATCAAAGATATTATGGCCTATCTGCGTCTGATTTATAATCCGGCTGATGATATCAGTTTTTTAAGAATCATTAATCGCCCCAAAAGGGGAATTGGTGCCGGAACTCTGGCCAAGGTGCAGGATTTTGCGGAGACAGAAGGACTAAATTTATATGAGGCAGCTTTAAAATCTAAAGAAAATCCTGCTTTAAGTGGTACCTATGCCAAAAGAGTACTTCACTTTACAGAAATTATAGAAGAATTGAGAGCAGAGCAGGAAGAGATTGCTCTGGCCCGCCTGACCGAGAAACTTCTGGATAAGAGTGGTTACCGTCATAATTTAGAAGAAGAAAAAACAGCGGAGGCAGAAAGCAGACTGGAAAATATTGAAGAACTGTTTTCTGTAATTAACGAATATATGAAAAACAGTGATAATAATACCCTGGCTGGCTTTTTAGAAGAAGTTACTCTGATGTCAGATATTGATTCAATGGATGAAGAGCAGAGTTCTTTAACTTTAATGACTATTCATTCTGCTAAGGGTCTGGAATTCCCAGTAGTCTTTCTGGTTGGAATGGAAGATGGTATTTTCCCACATTCTAACTCGATGTTTGAGCAGCAGGGGATGGAGGAAGAGAGACGTCTCTGCTATGTTGGGATGACCAGAGCTGAAGATAGGTTGTATTTAAGTAGGGCTCAGGTCAGGCTTCGTTTTGGAGAAAGAAAGGTCAATCCGCCCTCTCAATTTATAGAAGAGATCCCAGCTGAACTGCTTTCTGGAGCAGAAGATACTCGTTCTGAGATGGCAAAAGAAGAAGAAATGATTCACAGTGATAATTCTGGAACTAATTATGCAATTGGCCAGAAAATTGTTCATCCCCGCTGGGGAATTGGAACAATTCTTTCAATCAGAGGCGAGAAAAATCCAGAACTGAAGATTGCCTTTGAACAGGGAAAAACCAGGAACTTACTGGCCGAATATGCTCCAATTCAGAAAGTATAGGCAGGTGTTAGCATGTCAAAATTAACAAAAGCAAAGACTGAAAAGAAAATTATGGCTTTAAGAGAGAAAATCAGGGAACATGAATATAAATATTTTGTGCTGGATGATCCGTCAATTTCTGATGCGGAATTTGATCAGCTGATGCAGCAGTTGATCAAACTAGAAGAAAAATTTCCGGAGCTGGTTACTGAAGACTCCCCTACTCAGAGAGTCGGCGGGGAGGTTCTGGATGAGTTTGAAAAAGTAGAGCATTCTTCTACACTGCTCAGTCTGGATAATGCATTTGGAGCAGAAGAATTACGTGATTTTGATCAAAGAGTGCAAAAAAATCTTAATGGTGAAGATTATCAGTATGTAGTAGAACATAAAATTGATGGTCTTTCTGCAGTAATCCGTTACAGCAATGGGAGTTTTGAGCTGGGTGCTACTCGTGGAAATGGGGAAGTAGGTGAGGATATCACCAAGAATATGAAAACTATTCGTTCTCTTCCCTTAAAAATTGAAGAAAAAGCTGAACTGGAACTCAGAGGTGAAATTTATTTACCTAAGAGTGAATTTGAACGTTTAAATGAAAAAAGGCTGGAAAATGATGAGTCTCCCTTTGCCAATCCCCGTAATGCAGCAGCAGGATCAGTTAGACAGCTGGACAGCAAAGTTGCAGCTCAGCGCAGCCTTTCGATTTTAATTTATGATCTTATTTCTCATTCGGAAAGAGAATTTGAAACTCACCTTGAAGTTTTTTCTTATCTCAAGGAACAGGGTTTTAAAGTTAACTGGCATCAGTCTGCTGCTGAGATAGACGCTGTAATCGAAATCTGTGAGCAGTGGCAGGAAAAAAGAGAAAGCCTGGACTTTGAAATTGATGGTCTGGTAATTAAAATTAATAACTTAGCTTTAAGAGAAAAATTGGGTACAACAGCCAGATCCCCACGCTGGGCAGTTGCTTATAAATTTCCCGCCCAGCAGAAAACAACCAGAATCAAGGATATAGAAATTTCACTCGGACGGACAGGTGCCCTGACTCCTACTGCTATTTTGGAACCTGTCGAACTTGCTGGTTCAACTGTCAGCAGAGCTACTTTGCACAATGAAGATGAAATTAAAAGAAAAGATATCCGGATTGGGGATACTGTTCTGGTGCAGAAGGCAGGGGATGTTATTCCTGAGGTAGTAAAGGTAATCAAAGAAGAACGAGATGGCAGTGAAAAAGAATTCGAAATGCCTGATCACTGTCCGGTCTGTGGTGGTGAAGTTATTAGACCCGAGGGAGAAGCGGTAACACGCTGTACCAATATTAGCTGTCCGGCTCAGCGAAAAGAAAGTATACTCCACTTTGTTTCCAGAGATGCAATGAATATTGATGGAGTGGGACCGGCTTTAATTGAGCAGCTGCTGGAAAACAATTTAATTGAAGACTATGCTGATTTATATTTTCTCAAGCAGTCACATCTTAAAGATCTGGAGCGAATGGGAGAAAAATCTTCAAAAAATGTGATTGAAGCAATTGAAGCAAGTAAGGATCGAGAATTTTTTAGAGTTCTTTATGCTTTAGGTATCAGGCATGTCGGGATTGGTGCTGCCAGAATTTTAGCCGAAAATTTTGATTCAATAGAGGAGATTAAAGCTGCTTCAGCTGAAAATCTGGAAGAGATTGATGAGATAGGGCCTGTAATTGCCGAAAGTATTGTCGGATTTTTTCAGGAAAGACATAATAGGGATCTTTTAAGCCGATTAAAACAGGCAGGAATCAGACTGGAAAAAGAAAAAGATCAGGAAAATGAGAAGTTTTTAGATGGTCTAAAATTTGTTTTTACAGGTTCACTTAACAATTATACTCGCTCTGAAGTTAAAGACCTGGTGGAAAAAGCCGGAGGAAGAGCAGTTTCTTCTGTTAGTTCTAAAACAGATTATCTGGTAATTGGAGACAATCCTGGTTCAAAATATGACAGAGCTCAGGAACTGGGAGTAGAAATTTTGGAGGAAGATGAATTTACACAGATGCTTGAAAACAGGACAACTAATAAAGAAGTTGAGTAAACTAGAAAAATCCGACTATCTGAATTGTTTAAATGAATGATTTATGCTAACAGATAGCTATTAATTTAACAGAAATTATCCTAAAGTGAGGAGGAAATTTAGATGATTGAAAAAAAAGATGTAGAATATGCGGCAGGTCTGGCTCAACTGAAACTTGATGAAGAAGAGAAGGAAAAGTACACAGAGCAGATTGGTGAAATTTTAAATTATGTTGATAAGCTGAGTGAACTGGATACAGATGATGTTGTTCCAACAGCCTATACTGTACCCATGAAAAATGTTCTGCGTAAAGATGAAGTAAAAGAATCTCTACCGCGCGAGAAATCACTGGCAAATGCGCCAGACGAAAAAGATGGACACTTTAGAGCTCCAAAAATTATGTCAGATTAAGCAGCTAAGGAGGTAAGATAATAAAATGAATATTTATGACCTAACAATTCACGAATTAAAAGAAAAAATTGCTGTCGGAGAATTGACTCCAGCAGAGATAAAAAAGGCATATGCAGATAGAATTAATGAGGTAGAAGATAGAGTTAAGTCTTATATTACAGTAACCGATGAGCTTGCAGAGGAGGACCTTGCAGAATACGAAAATAAAAAAGAAGCTTTGCTGGCTGGAATTCCAATTGCGGTTAAAGATAATATGTCCACTGATGGCATTAAAACCAGCTGTGGTTCTAAGATGCTTGAAAATTATAAACCACCCTATAATGCAACAGTAGTTGAAAAATTAAATGCAGCCGGGGCAGTTATAATGGGCAAAACCAATATGGATGAGTTTGCTATGGGTTCTTCTACAGAAAACTCCGCTTTTTTTGACACCCATAACCCCTGGAACTTAAATCACGCTCCTGGTGGGTCAAGTGGAGGTTCAGCAGCAGCAGTTGCTGCCGGAGAATGTGCAGCAGCTCTTGGTTCTGATACAGGTGGTTCGATCAGACAGCCTGCATCCTACTGTGGTGTAGTTGGTTTAAAACCTACCTATGGCATGGTTTCACGTTATGGTTTAGTTGCTTTTGCTTCTTCTCTAGATCAAATTGGACCAATTACCAAAGATGTTGAAGATAGTGCCATTTTAATGAATGTAATTGCAGGCCATGATCCAAAGGATTCAACTTCTATTGCAGGTAAAAAAGAGGATTATACTGAATATCTAAAAGAAGATGTCAGCGGGATGAAAATTGGAATTCCCGAAGAATATTTTAATCTGGAATTTGATGAAGAAGTTAAGGCCAGTGTTCTGGCAGCAGTGGAAAAACTAAAAGAAGCAGGTGCCGAAGTAGAAACAGTACATATGACAGATGCCTCTTATGCACTGGCAGCTTATTATGTAATTGCTCCTGCAGAAGCCAGCTCTAATCTGGCCCGTTATGATGGAGTACGTTATGGACTCCGCAGTGAGCAGGCAGCTGATGTAAGTGAGATGTTTACCAATACCAGACACGAGGGCTTTGGTGATGAGGTTAAAAGAAGAATTATGATTGGAACTTATGCTTTAAGTTCAGGTTATTATGATGCCTATTATCTTAAGGCACAGAAGGTTAGAACCCTGATTAAAGATGATTTTGACCGTATCTTTAATGATTTTGACCTGATCATAACCCCAACTGCTCCTTCAACAGCGATTGAACTGGAATCAAAAAGTGATCCTCTAGAAATGTACCACACGGATATTTTTACTGTACCGATAAATATAGCCGGTGTACCTGCCATGTCAGTCCCCTGTGGTTTTGACAGCAGTGAGATGCCAATTGGTCTGCAGTTAATCGGACCTCACTTTGGCGAAGGTAAAATAATTCAGGCAGCTTACACTTTAGAGAAATTATTGAATATTAACGAAAAAAGAGCAGAACTATAAATCATTGAGAGAGGTGAAAAAATGACCACTAAATATGAAACAGTAATTGGACTTGAAGTCCATGTCCAGTTAAATACAGAATCCAAAATTTTCTGCGGCTGCAGTACAGAATTCGGAAAAGAGCCAAATGAAAATACATGTCCGGTCTGTCTGGGATTACCAGGAACACTACCGGTTTTAAATAAAAAGGTAGTAGATTATGCGATTATGGCAGGCCTTGCATTAAATTGTGATATTGCCGAATACTCCAAGTTTGACCGTAAAAATTATTTTTATCCTGACTTACCTAAAGCCTATCAGATTTCTCAGTTTGATCTGCCAGTTGCAGAGAATGGTGAAATTGAAATAGAAACTGAAGCAGGGATCTTCAACATTGGTGTTACCAGAGTTCATCTGGAAGAAGATGCAGGCAAGTTGATTCATGAGGGAAGCATTGATAAATCTAAAGGTAGTTTAGTAGATTACAACAGAACCGGAGTCCCTCTGATCGAGATTGTAAGTGAACCGGATATGAGAACTCCAGCTCAGGCAAAGGCCTATTTAACAGAGTTAAAAATGATTATGGAATATCTTGATATTTCTGACTGCAATATGGAAGAAGGATCACTGCGCTGTGATGCCAATGTTTCACTGCGGCCTGTAGGTCAGGAAGAGTTTGGTATCAAAGCAGAACTGAAGAATATGAACTCCTTTAGTGCAGTAGAAAAAGGTTTAGAATATGAGGTCAAAAGACAGCAGGAACTTCTTGACGAAGGGAAAAAGGTAGTTCAGGAAACAAGAACCTGGGATGAGTCTTTAAATAAGACAATTTCTATGCGCGGCAAAGAAGAAGCACATGATTATCGTTATTTCCCGGAGCCTGACCTGGTTCCTTTAGAAATTGATGAGGCCTGGAAAGAAGAAATGCAAAAAGAAATTCCAGAGCTTCCCAGAGAAAAATACAAACGCTTTATTTCCGAGCTGGGGCTGCCTGAGTATGATGCAGGTGTTTTAACTGGAGATAAAGATCTGGCAGTTTTCTTTGAAGAAGTGCTTTCTGACTATGATGATCCTAAAAACTTAAGCAACTGGATGATGGGAGAATTTTTGATGTTATGAAATGAAAATAGTCATTCTCCTAGTGCATCTGGAGTTAGTCCAATTAAGCTGGCGTAAATGCTAAAAATGGTCGATCAGGATATTATAGGT